>NZ_JALNUL010000069.1:0-15146 GCF_026540775.1 Methylobacterium sp. GC_Met_3 | reverse complement strand
TGGCCCTCGCCGGGCGGCACGTCCGTAGGCTCATCACAGATGGCACGTCCGAAGAAAGACATCGCCCCCGAAAATCGTCGGACGCGTTGCGTGACGATGAAGGTTTCGGACGCCGAACACGAGGTCCTTCACCGCCGCGCGGCGAAGGTCTTCGGTGTCAGCGGCGGCTACGTCGGCGAGTATAGCCGACTGATCCTTTTGAGCGATTGGAAAAACCCGCCGCCGCCTGCCCGCAGCCCCGAAGTCATTCGGGAGCTTGCCGCCGAAATTCGCCGCGTCGGAAACAACGTGAACCAGCTTGCACACCTGGCGCATTTGAACCGCAGCTTGCCCGCCGAAAAGGAATTGCAGGAGGTCATCAAAAAGCTGATCGAAACCCTCGAAGCGGTGCAGGCGCTATGATCCCCAATCTCGTCAAAGGGCGCGGCATCACAGGTGCGATCAAGTATGCCCTTGGCGAGGGTTACGACGGCGAGAAAATGCCGCCGTATGAGATGGCAATGGCCCGCGCGGCGGGCGTCGACACCAAGGGCGAAAAGGTCCAGCTTGTCGCGAACGACAACGGACGCGCGACCATCCTCGGCGGGCAAAACTTCGGTTACGAAATCGACAGCGTGGAGCGGGTGGAGTTGGCCCGCAAAGCGATGGAGTGGAACGCCCTCGATAAGAACCAAACCAGCCGGGGCCGCAAATGTGAAAACGACTGCCTGCACGCCACGCTGTCATGGGAGAAGGGGCAGACGCCGACCGGCGACGACATGCGCGAAGCGGCGCAGGGCTTTTTGAAATCAATCGGCATGGAAAACGCGATGGCGGTTTTCATCCGCCACGACGACAAAGAGCATGATCACGTCCACATCGTCGCCAGCCGCATCGACCCGGAAACGGGCCGGACCATTTCGGCGATGAACGACCACCATTATGCGCAGGCGTGGGCGCTAAGCTACGAGCGCGAAAAAGGGCTGATGCCGCAGAACGAGCATCGCCAAACGCTGCACAAGATCGTGGATTGCATCGAGAAGCGGGACGCGAACGGCGTTGCCGATCTACTGACCGACCGCAGCCCGACCTTCACCGCGCGGGAGTTGGACAAAGCTTTGCAGCTGGCGAAGATGACGCCGGAGGATCGGGCCGGTTTCCGTTCCGAGATCCTCGGCGGCGGCGAAGTCGTCGGGTTGCGTGAAGCCGAGAATGCGGAGGTGTCACGCTACACCACGCGCCGCGTCCTGCGGGAGGAATTGGCCGTTCTGCATGGCGCCGACCAGCTGGCGGAAAAGACCGGCTTCGGGATCAAGCGCAGCACCGCCGACCAGGTGGCGAAAAATCTGACGTTGATCGATGAGCAGACGGACGCCCTGCATCACCTGACCGACCGGAAGGCCATTGGCATTCTGTGGGGTGAGGCGGGCACCGGCAAATCGCACACGCTGAAAGCGGTACGCGGCAGCTACGAGCAGGAAGGGTTTTCGGTTGTCGGCTTGAGCCACACGAACAAAGTTGTTCAGGCGATGCGCGGCGACGGCTTCACCCAGGCGAACACCATCACCGCGGAACTTCACGCCCTCGACCGCGGCGCCGCCAAATGGGACCGGAAAACGGTTGTCGTCGTGGACGAGGCCGCGATGGTGTCGACCGCCGCCCTTGGCAAAATTGTCGATGCCGCTTCGAAGGCGGGCGCCAAGCTGATCCTGGCCGGTGACGATGCGCAGCTTGGCAGCATCGAACGCGGCGGGTTGTTCGAAACGCTACGCCAGAAGCACGGCTTCGCGAAGCTCGAGCAGGTGCAGCGTGTGAAGGATCCCGAGCAGCAGAAGGCATTCAACCAGATGCACGGCGGCGCCTTCAGGGCGGCGCTGGACACGTTTGCGAAGGATGGCGGGCTGCACTGGTCGGAAACCCAGGACGGCGCCCTGCAGGCCACGGCAACGGCCTACACGAAGGACTCCGCCGCCGACCCGACCAAGCGCCGCTTCATGATTGCCGCCACGAATGCCGAGGTCGACGCGTTGAACGACTACGCCCGCCAGCTGCACAAGCAGCGCGGCGACATCGGCGACGATCACCAGATCAAAACCGCCAAGGGCAACCTGGCGCTCGGCGTTGGCGACCGGATCATCTTCACCGGCAACGGTTACGGCAAGAAGGCGAAGAATGCGGGCCTGGTGAATGGCAATGTCGGCACTGTCAAAGCCGTCGAGATGGATAAGCAGAACCGCGCCCGCCTCACCGTCGCAATCGACGGGATCGAAAAGCCGATCAGCTTCACTGTGGGCGAGAATGGCAAAGTGGGAGAGTTCAACCGCATCGCCCGAGGCTATGCCGGGACCACGTACAAATCGCAGGGCGCCACTTATGCCGAAACCTATGTGACCCATTCGGCAAATTGGCGCTGGTCAGGATCATACGTCAGCTTCTCGCGCCACAAGGAGCGCGTGAAAATCTTCGCCAGCCGCCAGACCTTGCGCACGATGGACCGCACGCGAAAACTTTTCCCGCGCGGCCAGGAAGCAGGCGCGGCCGACCTGGCGAAGGCACTCGACCTGATGGCGGATGGTATGGCCCGCCGCGACATGAAACGCGCCGCGACGGCCTACTACATCGATGATCAGTCATTCGCCCGCGTGGTCGAAAGCGCTGTGAAGGCAGGCGTGGATCTGCGCAACGTCGCGAAGGTGGCGAAGGCCGCAGGCACACCACGCCGCGCCTATGAAGCCGTTTCCGTCTACCTTGAGGCGGAACGCCAGCAGCAGCAGCGCAAGACCGCCCTGCAAACTCTGTCGCGCCTGTTTGGCCGAGAGGTTTCGCCAGACGAAGGCCGCGACATCGAGCGGCAACGAGGCGGGGGGCAATCTCTCTAGCCCCGATGAAGTTGGCCCAACTTCATCGACGGCAAAAGCGGACAGGGCCAGCTCCGAAAAACATCACCGCCCCGAAAATCAAAAGACCGCATTTAAGTTAAATGCCGGCTGGACGACCGCCCGCCGCGCGATCAACGATGCCGGCGACGCCGGCGACAAGATGGTTGCCCTTTTCACGGCGACGGGCCGCAGCCTGATGCAGCACATCACCGGTTACATCGATGCGCTCGACCTGAAAGCGCGTGCCTTGGAGGCCGAAGCCGCGCGGCTGTTGCGCCTGGCCCAGGAAGCGCGGGAAGCCGCCGACACCTTGCGCCGCCGTCGCACACGCCACACCCGCCACGACATCGCCGCGCCGAAAATTGTCACCGGATCCCGCGCGTCGAAGATCGTCAAAGACTACCTTGACCTTTGCCGTAATCCGGCGCGTGATTTCATACAATGGGCCGCTGAAGACAGAAAGCGCGGCGAAGTGGAGCCGCATTCACACAGACCAAAGGGGGGCAGATGGCAGGGCATAAAGGGCGGGCGCCGCAATGGATGAATCCCGACAAGTTTGCGCGGGACTACTGCGCCAGGTGTGAATTCGGTTGGAACCGAACCGGCGCCGAGGGCGCGTTGATGGTGTGCTTGCTTGATAGGGAGCCAGTGCTTCAAGGCATGACGGATTGCGACCGCTTCGAAGCGCGGATTATGCCGAAAATTCCCACGTAATCAGTCGTGGTGAAAGCGTTCGAACGGTTGCACCGGCAGGCCGAGATAGAATTGCCGGGCGCGATACTTCGCCATTCTCTCGACCTTCTGCCCGAATTGCTCGACGGTGTTGGTTTTGATTTTCCAGATCAGCAAACCTATAGCTAGGCTGTAGTGACGCGGGTTCACCTCTGCAAAATCGAACAGCACGCATTGCGTGAAATGGTGATCCGGGTCAGCGTGATTTTTATGCGCCTGCCAATACAGATCGAGCAGAAGCGGGAAACGGTCCCGCATGTTGAAATGCTCGTAGAGCCTGCGGGCGTTTAAGAGGGTGCGAAGATCGATAACCGGCATCACTCGCCACCATGATAATACGGGTTGGGATCGACTGACGCCGGATCGATGCAATCCCAATAGCCAGGCGCCAGCCCGGCGATTGGAAATGGGCAGGGATCGATGAACGACATTGTTCGAGCGCGGCCCATGCGCCACAAATCTTCCGGCTGGATCAGCGGGAAGACTTGCGTTGAACGGCTGTCGGTGAACGACATCGACCGCACGTTAAAGCCCCGGTTTGTGGTCTGGCTCGACATCTCGACTTCACGCTTGCCGAACAGTTTCGAGAAATGTTCAGCGGTTGCCCAATCCCGGCAATCGAACGTTGTAATGGCACCGGATCCGGCAAAGAAGGCGCTGATGTTTTTCGGATAAACCGCTTCGAGTTGTTGAATGTGCTGCAAAAACATCCAAAGCTGCACCCGGTAATCGCGAGCGATATTCATCGCTTCGAGGACTTCCGGCAAATGACCGAGATTGCCAAACTCATCGAGGAACATCATCACAGGCGGCAGCGCCGCTTTGCGTGGTGCGTTCTCGAACAGTTCCGCAAAGGCCAGCTTGAAAAACATCCGCAGCCATTTCGCTTGCTTCCTTAGCTGGCCTACAGGCAGGATCACATAAACCGTCGTGATGTCCTGATGCATCGCCGGGAAATCGATGGCGCCGCCTGTCACCATGTCGGCGTGAATGTCATCGTCGTTTAGGAACGACGTGTTTTTCATCACCGTATCGATGGTGTCCTGCATCGATGTGCTATGGCTTGTCTTGTCCGTGAGGCGGTCCACGATACGCGCAGCGGCAACGCTTTCCGCATAATCGCCGTTGTCCATCATCTCACGGCAGGCCGACAGGAGGCTATCGGTTCCGCTGGCGATCAAGGCGCGGACGTTACGCAACGTCGCCCTGTCACCCTCGACCCGGCTTTCGCGCATCGTGAACGTGGTCCAGAGATTTTCATTCGACGCCTCGAAGAAATCCCCCTTCGATCCTGATTGCCGATCGGCGATTGCTTCCGCGATCGACCGCGCCTTGCTTTCGAACCCGCGCACGTGCGGGCGCAGCTGGCGCATTGGGTTCCAGCCGTCGCTTTGCAGCTCGGGCCGTACGTCGACCAATTCGCCAAAAGGGTTGATCACGATGCACCGGCCAAAGGCCGACCGCGCCCGATGCGTAATCGCCGCCAGTTGCCCCTTTGGATCGATCACGATCATCGAGCGCCGCAACAGCATGAGATTGGGCACGACCAGGCCCATGCTTTTATTCGCCCCTGGCGTCCCGAACGACAGCAGATGCTTTGGACCGGGATAGGCCAAGGGAGTCCCGGCATCCGGTGTGCCGTTGTCGCAAACGAAAAAGCCGAGATACGGACGCGATGGCGCCGCACTCGGCCCAGGCTGCTTCAGGTGCATTGGCAGCGTTCCAGACTTACAGGTTTGGATTGCCGGTGACACCGAAGGCCCGCAGATGCGCCGCCTCGGCGTTTTTGGTGTGGGCTACCGATGTCGTCTTGTCGGCCCTGTGCCCTGCCACAAACCAGCCTGTGGCCGCGCTGACCGCCATCACGGCAGCAAGCGCGGCGACGACTTCGTACATCGTCACTTCGCGGCCTGTTTGGCCGTGGCTTCTTTTGCCGCCTTATCGAAAGTAGCGGCATCAACGCCCGCACTGTTGATCGCCCAATCTCGGAAGAGGTTAGCTTCCGTCGGGTTCATAGAGCAGGTCTTCTTGTGTTCCGCCATGTACGCACCGACCTTTTCCATCGATGCTGAAGCATTAGCTCGAACATTCGGCATTGAACTATAGAATGCTTTCGATTGGTTGACACATGCGGCGGACTTTGCATTTAGATCAGCCTCGATGAAATCGGCATCCGCCTTGGAGAAGCCGCAGCCAGTCCCCTTGTGAGCTTCGAGCTTTGCTTTTACGTCGTCCCAAAGCATGTTTGGCGTGAAAGTCGCCGCGAGCTTGTGGAACGACGCCGAGCAGGCATCAGCGTGCGCGGCATAACCGGGCGAACAGTCGCGGGCTAACTGTTCATCCATAGGGTTCGTTTCGGTCATTCGCTGAATGAACTTGTCCGAACTCATGCTGCTGTTACTCATCGACTTGAGAACATCGGGCGGTATCAGCATCCCTTTGGCAAACGCGTCGAGGCGTTCCTTGCAGGACCGCGCCTTACTTTCGACGGTGGCAACACCGGCCTGCGCGTCCTTAATTTTGGCATCCGAGAACGCCGCATTGGTGTTCGGGACTGTGGCGACGCCACTCATGAATTCATGCCAGGCGCCGAGCGCCAAGCCGCCGCAGACGACAGCTATGGTGACACGGTTTCCGACGAGGTTCGAGAATTGCTGAAGCATAGGCATAGCTCCTGTGTTTGCGCGGCGGGTTTTCCGCAGCGCATTGGGGACGGGTTAGGTTTTTCTGGGTGGTGAAGGTGACGCTGTTCGATAATCGGTGACGATTAGACGATCAGCGAAGCCGCGCTTCTTCTCGGTTTCGACACGGACCGAAACCTTTTTGCCGACGAAATCCGCCGCGTTGATATGGCCGGACTCGTAGCGATCAACCGCGTCGATAGCCTCGCAGGCACGACGCAGCTTCAACGCGCCCTTGCCGACCGCCGTAAGCCAGTCGCGCATCGAGCGCCCGCCGCCTTCCGCGCCGTCGAAGGCGACGGAAAGGCTTAGTTCAATCATGTCGTTGTTGTTCGAACTGACCCGTTCAATCGCCGCCAGGATGTCGGCGACGTACCAGCCAGCCTTTGGGTTTGCTGCAAGTTTCCGTAGTTCTGCGTCGGTGCGCGGGGTGATGTGCATGATCGAGGTTCCCAGGCTCGCCCTTGGTGGGCGGCGGGATCGATCATGGATTATTTCTGACGAAGCGTCAGAAATATACTGCGCGTCATAATGACGCAGCGTCAGAAATTAATTCGGCGTGAGACCGGCACTTTTTCGAGCCTGGTATCGCCGTTGCCTTGCTGTCGCTAGCGCACGTTTCCGTAGGTTCGGATCGTCAATGGCTTTCGGAGGCCGGGCAACAAATTCAGTTTCAGCCGCGTCGGCAATTGCGCTACGCGGGCGACCCCTGCCCCGCTTTTCCGGTTCACCGGATGCAACAGGCGCAACGGGTTTGGTCATCTCCTTGGCTTCTTTGAACGCATGCACCAGGCGATCAGAAATCGCGCTGTTGCGCATTAGCTCAACTAGTTCCCCGTCACTTGCGCGGCTCAACAAGCCCGCGATTGCTGAAACTCTTTCATTCATATACCCGTTGCCTGCCGGTTGATCCGGCTTATCGTTAAGTTGATAAGTAATTTCCCCGTAGGTTTCTTTCGTATATTCGTGCCATGCACCAAATATTGCAGTGGCCGCGTTGACCGGATGTATCGGTCTATTCTTCATAAAATCCAATAAGTATTCAATTACCGGAGGCTGCAACGCTACGTCAATGCCATAATTATCAAAAACAGAGTCAATTACTTTCACAATAGTTACGTAATTCGCTACGCGAACACTGCCCAACTTACGCTGCTTCCGAGCGTAAATCTCATCGATGGTGCTGACCGGGTTTGTGCTTTTCGCCGCTGCCTTTTTCATTGGACGTGCCTTAGTTCTTGCGTTCCCACACCCGATCAAAACGGCGTGGACTCGTGCGGGTGTAATGGGCCGTGTGTCGCGGGTCCTTGTGGCCTAGAAAATCCTGCATCACCCGAAAATCTGTTCCGCGATCTTCGAGCGCGTAGCCGCAGGCATGGCGCAGCATATGCGGATGGACGTGCCCCAGCTTGGCGCGTGTCCCAGCTGTGGCGATCAGATAATTGACCGCCTGCCTGGTCATCTTCGTTCCCCGCTCCGATACGAACAACCAGGGCGCCGCGTCCTCACGGCTGGCGAGATACCGCTTCACCGCGCGGACGGTTTCGCCCTGCATCGGGTGCGGAACCGAAAAGCCATTCTTCAACCGCTTGAAGTGCAGCCGGTGCGCGTCGAGGTCGGCGCTACTGCGGCGCAAACCCGTCGCCTCACTGACGCGTAAGCCGTGATCGAAGATCATGCGGAACAGCGCGACATCGCGCAGATTGTGCCGGTTGCCCCCTGCCCCTTTCAGCAGCCGCGCAAATTCCGGTTCGGTCAAAAAGTCCTTTGGCCGTTCCGGGTCAAGAACGTCGACAGTCTCACTTTTTACATTTCGCCGGTTGGCCATGATTTTTTCAGAGGCGGTAAGCGCCTGATTTCCTAGAGGGGCGGGACACCCAACTTTTAACAAAAAGCCCCAATTGTTAAAAGTGAAAAATACCAGCTGGCCTTACCCGGCCACGGCGTGATTCAATGGGCCTTGCCGTTCTTCCAGAGCAGGACTGTCCCTTGATCACCAGGCGCCGCCTGTTGGCGGGCCTCGCCGCTGTTGCCGGGGCCGCCCTCACCCACAAACCCATGCTTGCGGCGGCAGCGCCGGATCCGCTCGACCAGCTGCGCCAGGAATACGAATGGGCCGCGCGGGGCCTGCTCGACGCGATAGAGACACGCGACCTAACCCCGTGGAAGGCAGGCACGAGCGAGGAAAAGCCCAATCGCTGGCGGTTGGCGCGGGCTGTCGTCATGTCGCGCGAGTTGGAAACACAAAACCCCTACGGCGACATTCTGCGTGAGCAGTTTCAATATATCTGGGAACAGTTGAGCAGGCGTTGATCAACGCCGACGGCGTATAAAGCCTCGCGTCGATGTCGCTTTTGCATGATTTTCTAGCGTTTGATTGCAGCAATAAGGCTTGCTAGACTCAACGCATGGGAAAACGACGACCGCCAATGCCGCTTAAAGAAAAATTCGCGGCCATTTTATACTTCATCGCAATGGCTATTTTCGGCGCGTATTTGGTTTATAAATGGTCGCACCGATAAATTACTTACTGGTGGCGCTCATCCTTTGCTTACCCGCGACGGCGTGGGCGGGACCAATCGCTTTGCAGGCCGTCGAGCAAGCATCGTCGGACAAACTGACCGACGATTTTTGTTTTGACGAGTTTTTGCACTGTGCCGACGTGCCGAAGGCCGTCATTACGAACGTCGACGGCGGGAAGAAAATTTCCGCGCCGCCCGGCTATTGGTTCACCCTATCGAGAGATGGGCACCCGGTTACGGCGAAGGGCGTTGCAGACATGCCTTTTTATTGTCTCGGCGGGGAAATGTTCACGGTGAAAGACATGAATGACGGCGCGACCGTCATCACGTTCAAAGCCATGAAGAAGTGGTTCGGATTAGGCAGCGCGATGAAGTGCAAATTATACGCAGGGTATCCCAATTTTACGCCATAGACTTTCGGGGCTGACGTGGACGAACTCAAAGGATTTTTTACAGGTTTCGCGGGTGTCGCTTTAGACGTGGTGGTGCTTTGTCTTTGCGTGTGCGCATTGCATTGGCACCGCCGCAAAGAGCAAGCCAAAATGGACGCCCTGCCCCCCGATCAACGAGAACGCGCCGAGCTTGAGACACGACAAACGGGCGACTGGTGACATGTCGCAAAAAATTCGGCCGCCGAAAACCGATCACGAGCTAAAAGAGCAAGTGAAACAGCTTGCGCTTGTCGCACAGGCGACCATCCCGCCGCTGATGGTGGCGAAACATTTCATCTATGCGGGCACCAGCATCTTGATGGGCGCCTATGACATCGAGGCCGCGCGATCCTTTTTGCAGAAGATCATTCAAACGCTCGATGATCCCTATGGGCTGTCCGATTGATGGCGGCGACGGCAGCGCCTTACCTCAACCGCTGGCGCACGCGGCAACGGCGGTGAACCTCATCGCTCAGCCCGTCCCGGTCTTCGCTTGCCGCGCTTCGCGCGGCGGGCGCTGACGCGCCCTCGTCGTGTGGTTGAATGATTTCCGCCGTGACCAGGTGCGGCGCCTGGTGGTGTTGGTTCTCTTCCGGCTTCTGATGGTTCGGCCTGTGGCGGTGCGGCTGGGCGTGCCCCCCTAAAGGGGGTCGCGGCCTCGTGAACCAAGCCCCGCAGGCGGGTCTTGGCCCTGGCGGGCTTCGGTCGCTCACGCATTGGCGCGACCTGGCGGTTGCGCCAAACGGAGCGCTACCGCGCACTTGTCTTGTCCCTCACGCATCCAGCCTGCCACACGGCGCGGCTAATGCGGTCAAGCCGCCTTTTGCGGCTTGCTCCACTTCGTTCCGGCCCTCCGGGCACCGCGCCGCTTTGTGCGGCATTCTGGAGGCGTCGGGACGGAAGGGCGTCCATTCAGATTTCGACGTGCCTGCGGCGCGTCGAACAAAAGGGCTGGCGCAGGAAGAATAGAGATTGCGCGGCTGGCTAAGTGCAACCGCTAGTGACAGAATTTGTCGCGTATGGTAA
This sequence comes from Methylobacterium sp. GC_Met_3, assembly GCF_026540775.1. Taxonomy (NCBI): domain Bacteria; kingdom Pseudomonadati; phylum Pseudomonadota; class Alphaproteobacteria; order Hyphomicrobiales; family Methylobacteriaceae; genus Methylobacterium; species Methylobacterium sp. GC_Met_3. The sequence continues at coordinate 4,896 of NZ_JALNUL010000069.1, read as the reverse complement.
ATATAGTCATCATAATTACTTTGAGGTGGCTAATGTTTAGAAAGATCATCGCGTGCCTATGCTTTGCCATCGCCGTGATGATCAGCGCCCCGTCTTATGCGGCCATTCTTACGTGGAATGCGATGACAGCGGCGTACACTGTCGTACAGACCGGTCCAGATAATCCCTCTGTTAGTAGTTTGGGCGGGGCAGTTGGTACTTTTCAGTATGATACGATCACAAACACGATCCCAACTTACAACTTCACGATTTACCAGCCGACTTATGCAAATGTTGGTGGTCGTTGTCCGAATGGTTGCTACACCTTTACTGGATATAATATTCTGACCTTGTCAGGAGACAGTGGTACTGCTTTTATTTATCACCCCACATCGTATAGAGATATTGCGCTAGGTACACCGGAATATGTCACCTTTTCCGGCGACAATAATCTTCGTATTGTTTTGTATCCGGATAGCTCTGATGTCGACTGGATTGCTGTTGCGACTCATGAAAACTTAGTACAACCGCTTTTTACAAACAGAGGTATTTTTAGCAGCCAGGTTGGCGACGGCCAAGCTGACCTGTCACCTGTTCCCCTGCCCGCATCGGCGTATTTGTTTTTGACCGCGCTAGGTGGCCTCATGTTGTTCGGTTGGCGATCATCGAAAGCGTAGAAGGATCAGGCCGCGTTGTAGAGCGCAGCTAATTCATCATGCGTCTTTGCGTGTTCGTCGTAAGCATCGCCGACAGTGGCAAAAGCTTTGCGGGCGGTTTGCCGTACAACCGTCGACGGACTGCCGAGATCTTCCGCCACGAGTTCATAAACTGAATTGACGAACGGAAGGGCTGGCTCGATCACGCGCAGCGGGAAAGCTTTCTGCATTCGCTCGATGAACGGACGCGCCGCCGCAATCGCAAGCGGATTTGTCGGCCACGCACACGGCCATGCAACTGCGTTCGGAATATCGTTCATGGTCTTCGTCGCCATGTCGATGTCATCCATAGAGGGGCGAAACGGCACAAGCGTCAGGTTGGCCAGCTTGCCAATCTCGATATCCCAGGCCGGACGGTTGCCGCCGCCGTCGATCACCAGCCAGCCGTTTAGGTTTTGCTGGCTCGATGTGAAAATCAGTTCGAGTTGTTCCGGCAGACGGCCATCCAGAACGGCATAGGGGCGCCCCGCCGACCGCACTTCGCGTTCGGGATCCGTGAGGACATACGCAGCCGGTGCGGCCATCAGATGGGCGCCGAGGCAGATCGTGTGAGCCGTGACGGTTTTAGCAGAACCGCCTTTCCGTCCGAGGACCGCGACCGTTTTCATTTCGCAGGCCCCTTTTCGAGTTGTTCAAGCATCAGCTGTTGAGCCGAAACCACCCTGCCCGTTGCCTTGGTGCGATCCGCCGCCGCGTTCACGTAGCGCGACATCAACGAACGCGATGGCCGCAGCGTTATGCCGATGGTGTCCAAGTCGGCTTTCACCGCCTTCGCTTTTCCACGCGTGGACGCCGCAACGGGTTCACGGACCGCAGCCGGTTCAGGATCCGCGACAGGTTCGGGCGCAACGGACGAATTGGCCGGTTCCTGTGGCCGCTTCGGCAACGGCAGCGGTGTTGCCGCCGCACTGGTTAGACGCGCGGCCAGGCTTTCAGACATAGCGTTCGGTTTCATGGTGGCGTGACTTTCTAGAGTTGGAATGTTGCGGAGGCATGAAGGCACAGCACGACAGACGCATGACCCCAAAAGCGCAGAGAATCACGGCATTATACCGTCCTAATACGAAAAAGTTAAAGGATCACAAACGCACAAATGTGCGGGTGCATAGGGCCAGGGCATCACAAGCGCATGCATGGATGGACGCGTAACATCACGCGATCACACGCTCATGCGCCTGCGTATGTATGCAGTCGTGATATCACGCCATCACGCAGCTATGACGGCGGCTTGCCCTTCGTGACCCGCTTCACCCAGCCGAGAAAGGCGCCGTGGGGTTTGTCGGCAGGCGGCTTGCCCTTCTGCCATTCGCGGAAATCACTCACCAGGCGCTGACGATCCCAGCCAGGGGCCACGGTGCGCAGCTGTTCAAGAACCGAGTCCGTCGGCTCATAGGGGGCGCTAGACGCCAGGGCAGGGGCACCGTTTGTGTAGGTTCTTGCTCGTTTGGCTTTGCCCTGAAGAACGTTGTCACGATCATCGCGGGCACTCGACTTCATCAGCGTAAATTTGATTTGGGAGAAAGACTTTCCCTTTCGAATGCCTTCATAGCTGACAACAAAGCCCGCCGCTTCCGCGTGTTCGTTGATTTCCGCAACAGCCGGGGCAATGACGCGCTTCTTCAATTCACGCCAATCAGGATAGGCGTTGTCCGGCACTTTCAGCCAGTTTTGCAAATCGTCTAGGGAAACGATGAGCGTACTTTCACGCCGGTTTACATAGGCTTCTAAGATCTCGTACAGCGTTACGGCGTATTTGCTGCGCAGAGATAAAATCACATGACAGCGCAAACGCGCGAAGGCACGAGGTGCAAGGATTTGCTGTGAAAGACCTTTGCCGAACGCGTAGTGAATGCGGCCCGTATCGCGGTAACGTTTGCTAAGCAACGCCTCACTGACAAGCGAGCTTATACCTCGATAATCTTCATCTTCCCACTCGACAGATGTTTTCACGAGTCGACGGATACTGTCCCAAAGCGCTGCGGCTTCGGTTTCTTCTTCGGTCTTGCCGAGTTTAAGCTTCCCGCGTGTTCCTAAATCACTGCGACCGAATTGCCGGAACAGCCGCAAAATCTCTGAAACAGAAATATCGTGATAGGGCTTGTCCGAGTCCAGTTCATCCCAGGCGTGATGAACCAGCAGCAGCCATAGCTTGCGATCAAGTGCAGTGAATGGACCCTCGACGCGAACCATGATCACAGGAAGCGGCACAGGCACCGTCGCGGGATGCGTCGGCGACGGCTGCCAGATGTCGCCGGTTGGCTTTGGTGGGTTCCTTAGATCAAGAGGCAATTGCGAATCGGGCATCCCCCGACTCTGCCGAAGTTACGGGGGGCATGCAATGGTCATGTCGCCCCCCTTTTGCGAGGGAGGAAGCCCGCTGGATTTGCCCCCCGCAAGGGCAACCTGGGCGGCTGAATTTGTCCCCCGGAAAGGGCTGTGGGCGAGTGGCTGGATTTGCCCCCCGCACCGCCGATTATGCCCCCCGCACCGCTGGATTTGCCCCCCGGACCGCTGATTATGCCCCCCGCAAACTCCGCAAGTTTCTAGAATAACTGCGCTTTTTTGGCTGGAACAGAGGAACAGTTAGAACAGTAGAACAATGGCGGCCTGTGGATAACGGGGCTAACCCGCCCGGCCACGAGATCCCACACAGAAGAGGAATCGGAGCGACCTAACGGTCGCCGGTCTAATTCATTTAGGGGCGCTATCGCGCCCAAGGGGCATTCGGGAAAGGGAAGGGGGCGAGGTTGCCGCTTAAACGGCACCGTCGCGGCCCCAGGAGAGGGCAGGGAAGGGGTTTAGGACAAGGGGCAGGGGTCCGACCGATTTTTTCGAATGCCCTTCCTGGGACTTCCTATGCGATCCCCGGCGCGGCCCCGAAACCCTCACTTCGCACTATCACCGACCGACAGCCCTTTTGTTCGACCGCCGCGCGGGCGACAACAGACGCCCTTTCATCCCGACAGCCTCGGACGGCCACACAAAGCGGCGCGGTGCCGAAGGCCGGAACGAAGTGGAGCAAGCCGCCTTGCGGCTTGACCGCATTAGCCGCGCCGTGTGGCAGGCTGGCAGGGTAGGGATGGCCTTAGCCTGGTGCGAACCCTTCATCCCCCGGACGGCTCAACGCGTCGATGATGATTTTCAGGGCCGGGGCCGTTCGACGTTGCTCGATCAGCGGCCTTTCCGGCAGCAGCGCCAGCACCTTCGAAACGAGCCGATCCGGCGCCAGATCCTCGCTTGTCAGGATGTGGGTGTGTTCCCCGAACCAATAGCAATCATGCGTCATGAGAGGCGCCGCCAGCATGACCGCCGTAGGCACGTCGGCAGCTGGAACGCCGGTTGCCTCAATGATGGCGTCCAAGGCTCTTTTCGCCTGAAACAGCGGATCGATTTTTTTGCCGAAGAACCCCTTCGTTCCCTTGATGCGCTGGCGAAACTGCCCCTTGTCAAAACGGACCTGACCGCCCTTCACTTCGAGATTGAACAGGCCCCGCGCGTAGTCGATCAGCAGGAAGTCGGGGGGCTTGTTACTGCCCTTTGGCTTGCGGTTGTAAAACACATGCAGGAAGCCAGGGAAGGGGGCCGCTTTAAGCGCATTCCAGACAGCCAATTCGCCCGACAGCTTTCGATCTGTGGTCAGAATTTCCGGCTGGTTTGGCGGGTGAAAATACAAGGTTCCCCTTAAGCGGTTTCGCCGCCGTTGTCTTTTTTCTTGCCCTTCGATTTTGGCAATGGATCCAGGCCGAACAACACGCGGTCTTTGTCTTTTTTCAGCTTGGATGCGAGCAATTCGAGAACGATATTTTTGGCCGGTGAAGCGGTTTGGCTGTTGAGCATCTCGACAATCACGGCGCCCGCAATCTCGAATTTTTCGCGCTTCTTTTCCTTCATCCGTTCATCGATTTCAGCCCGCAGTTTTTCCAGATCCGACATCGAGGCATCGGCTTTGATTTTTGGCAGGGCGGTCGATTTCTTGGCGGCTTTGCTCATGGCTTTGATCCTTTTTGGACCCGTCATTTTTTCCGGTTTTTATCGCAGTTGTCCAGGTGACGAGCCGGGGCACAGCATATCGATTTTATATTGATTTTCCATTAAGTGGGAGGCTTGCCTTGGCCTTGTGCCCTCTCCTGGCGCTGCATATCTTGGGTTAAGGTTTTGCTAACGGTAGCAAGCTATATTATGGTAATACCATAACCTCGCT
>NZ_JALNUL010000068.1:0-15394 GCF_026540775.1 Methylobacterium sp. GC_Met_3 | reverse complement strand
TCAATTGGGCGAGTGGAAACGCACACCTCAGGCCGGATAGAACCTCATCCATGCACCTAACGCACGGCTGATATCTGGCATCTGGTATGCCAAGAAACGCCGTCCGATGTCATACATGCTGCAACGCAAACGCCAGCACGGACTGCCCGCTATGATCGCCCTCGCTGTTACCGCCCTCGCTGCCGCTGTTGCCGCCAACGTCGCGCTGGTGCCCTTCATGGCGGACCGCATGAGCCGGAAGAGCAGCACTCCGGTGGTGGTTGGTGGCGGGCTTCTCGCCAGCAATGAGAACGTTGTGGCCCTGGCGAAGATCGCCGCCTGAGCCTCATCCCACTGCTGCACTGCGAATAGATCAGCCCCGCCCGGTTATGTGCCCGGCGGGGTTTTTTGTGTCTGCTAGTAGCGTTCGCTGCTCCTGCTCATCCGGTTCGGGATGTAATCGCCCGAGCGGGACTGCTGACCGAACACCAGCCAGCCGAGAGCGAAGCCGACCGTGCCCGCGATAAACAGGCCGGTCATCGTGCCGCTGTCCATGTCGGTGACCGCGCGACTGCCCTGCCGGTAATAGCGGGATCCATACTCAGAGGCGTTGTCCCAAGCGTCTGAGGCTCTGCTGGTGGCACCCCGCAGCGTCTCCTTGGCCTGATCCGCGACGCCAGCACCACCGCCGGATGAGCCGCTGGATGAGCCGCCCGTACTGCTGCCGCCCGATTTACCGGTCGACGCACCGGATGAGCCGCCCGTCTGCCCTGATTGGTTGTCTGCCATGGTCAGCTTTCCTCCTGCGCTCTGAATGGCGCGTGAGGGAGGAACTGCTTCACTGGTAAAGGTGATCCCACAGCCCTGGTGCTTGGCTCGCTCGCTGTAAGCCAGGGAACCGCGCCCATAAGCCGGGAGCAGGAGCAGACCTAGGAGAAGGTCACCTTCATCTTGGCAGCCAGATCGCTGGCATGTCGAGGACTCAGCCCGCGGATTAGCGTCCGATCGCCGCGACGTAGGGCGTAGCAACCATCGGGTTCCCGGACGAGGTAGAGCATTCGAAGCCTCCACGATCCTTCTCTGCAACCAATCGCCCGTGCCACAGCAAGGTTTCGTAAGGCTCGAGCGTCGCCAGCTACCCGATCCCACCGCGGACCTGTAGCTCCCGCAGACGGACCTCGAACGCCTGTTGCTTCACTCTGTCTGCTATTGCGATCCGACGGGTAAGCCGCCGCAGGTAGGCGCAGCTCGCGAGAAAGAGGGCGAGCAGGACGGCAAGGAACAGGAGTTGGTCGCTGCTCATCCGTCCCACAGCGAAATGTTCAGGACAGTTATTACTGCGAAGACCGCGAGCATGGCGACGGTCACCTTGGCCGCGACGATCAACCACTGGCCGAGTGCGTTGTTGTCGTTAGCTGCGCCGCAGGTTGAACAATAGCTCGCATCAGAACGGATCGACCGGCCACAGGCTCTGCACACGTTGAGCAGCATCGGGAAGCCCTCGTCCTGCGTAGCCGAGGCCAAAACCACGCCACGTTGTCGTGTTGCTGATGTCGCACGGAGGGGGTCAGGGCCAGCGCCCTACAACTCGTTGCTCAATGCACCTGTGCAGTGATCTTGGCGGTGTCGGGGGCTTCGGTGGCGCGGAGTTCTCCAACGATGGCCTGCTCCACGACCTTGCTGGCCGCTGTAAGCCTCACCACTGCCGCCTCTAGGCTCGCAATCCTGGCAAGGAGTGCCGCTTCGGACTGGGGCTGCGGCATCGGCTTGTCGATCTGGTGCTGAACCTCTTCTTGCGCGTCCTTCAGCGTCTCAAGCTTCTCCGCTGCCAGCTGCAATCGCTCATCACGCACGGCAAGCTGCTGTTTGAGACCAGTCACCTCGGCCGCGAAACCGCGGCGGTCCCCTTCGAAGCCTCTACGATCCCCTTCATGCAGTCGGCCGGCGAACCACCACGTTACCCAAGCCACCACCACCACGATGAAGATCACTAGGGGACCTAGAGCGGCCGGAGCGGTCCGAACGACTTCCCATTGCCGCCGCCACTCTTCGAGCTTGAAGAAGTCCATTGCTACCCCGCTCGTGTCGCCGAAGCTTACACCGTGGCAGCCTCAAAGCGCAGCTCAACGCCGACTACCCGTCGTGCGTACGGAATGATCGAAAATCCCCCTCATCGCCGGACCTCTAGCACGACGACAAGCAGTAAAATCTTTCTCGGCCAGTGTGTTAGCTGATGTTTCTGGTTGAGCTTCGGCTCGTCTGAGCGGCTCGAAAATGCTGCTGTATCCTGTCGAAAATGCCGCCTGACCACACGCTTTTGGTCGCCAATCCAGGTCCTCCAATCCGGGCTTCCCTGCGCCACCGGGCTATCGGTGTGCGAGGCGCCTCTGAAGGAGATGCCGCCCGCGGGCCAGAAAGGTCGAGCAAATTGCGGCAATCGCTGGCGCTCATGCTCCAGATGCACAAGCTTGACAGCAGCGCAATCATCTAAGTAGGGTTTCCACAATGTTAATAGCAGGAAGACATATCTGATTAGTCCGCAGGCTGCCATTGGTGGTCAAAGCGACGCAGGTAAGTTGTCTTATGACGCGGCAAACGCGCCCCAACTAGCCTTTGATCTGGGGAATACATTCATGGTCGATCTGAACGGTTACAAGCTAACTTTCGACGACGAGTTCAATTCCGCCAGCATCTCGCAGACCGGAGCTGGCACGACCTATGCTGATATCCGTCCGGAGTGGCGCTATGACGCCAATTCCGACATCGGCTTCGGCAAGTCCTCCTTCGTCGACTCGGGCTCCGGCTACGACCCGTTCAGCGTCCAGAACGGCGCGCTATCGATCACGGCCGCGCCCCCCGGCACGACCTCGTCTGGAATTTCCACCAGCTGGCAGTCGGGCCTGATCACCACAGAGGGCAACTTCTCGCAGACCTACGGCTACTTCGAGATCCGGGCTGATTTCTCGAACAACCCGAATGCCTGGGACGCGTTCTGGATGGAGCCCAACCAGCAAACACCGTCCGCCACCAACCCGGGCACTTGGCAGGAACTCGACGTCGTCGAGCACTACGGAAACAACGATGCGGGCGTCTACAGCACGATCCACACGACAGATCCGCAACCCGCCAACGTCCCGTGGCAGGCCGACCGCCAAGTCTACAGTGAGATGCCTAATCCGGCCGGCTACCACACCTACGGGGTGAACTGGCAGGCGGACAACCTCACCTTCTACGTCGACGGCAACGAGGTCGGCTCCCAGGCCACACCGTCGGACATGCACAGTCCGATGTACTTGATGGCCGATCTGGCAGTGCAGAGCAGCGCGGGTGCCACCGGCAGTTCGATGACATCCAGCATCGACTACATCCGCGCGTACTCAAATGATCCGAACGCCGTCGCCGTGGCGCAGGGCACGGTCTCCGCACCGGACGGGCAGGATCCAGGCCTGTACGGGGCGACGGCTGCGGCGTCAGGCTCGGCGGACACGGCCAACACCACGAGCGCCGGCACCGCGAGCACGGCCAGCTCGACCGCCGGTTCGACGAACTCGACCGGGTCGTCTAGTACCGCAGATGGCAATTCGACGAGCAATGCGAGCTCGATCACCGGTTCAACAAGCGCGGCCGACTCGGTGAAGAGCTCGACCGGCACGAGCAGTACCGCGGCCACAGAAGCCACGGGTACGACCAGCTCGACCGCTGGCGCAGCCAGCACGATCGCGAACTCAACTGTCGCTTCCGGCTCGACCGGCGGAACCGATATGGTAAGTCCGACCAACGCCACTGGCTCGGCAAGCGCTACCACCTCGACCGTCACGAGCTCGACTGGGACATCTGACCCCAGCGCATCCAGCTCAACTGTTTCAACCACTACCCCGGCGACGGACTCCGCGAGCACGACGACCCCGAGTGTCACCGCGGCGACCTCGAATGATCCGGCCACATCTTCTTCCAACTCAGCGGTCACCAACTTGACGGAAACGGCGAGTGCAGTCAGTTCCAGCCCAGCCGCTGGTTCTACGACTGCGGATAGCTCGACTGCGACCACAAATGGTGTGACCAGTACCATTCCCACGGGATCAACGAGCACGACTGACTCAGGGGGGGAGGCGGTCACCTCGCCGAGCACTGCAGCCTCGACTGCGAACTCCGGTAACCCGGTTTCCGCCTCGGCGGGTGCAACGAGCCCGACGACCACTGGCTCCACAAGTCCGACGACCGCCGACGGAACCGGCGCGTCCACCGGCTCGGCCGATCCAGTCTCTAGCTCGACGAGCACAGCCAACCTGACAAGTGCGGCCCCTTCGACATTCACCAGCCCAGCCGCAGACACGACAGCAACCGCCAGCTCCCCGGCCAGCGGCGCGACCGACGTGGTCACGAATTCTGTCAGTGCGACGGGTAGCGTTCCTGCTACGACCGCCGGCTCCGCTAACACGGTGGGCAGTGGCTCAACCGAGGCGGCTCAAACGGCAGCCACCAGCTCGGCGGACACGACCGTCTCGACTGTCCCCGCGACGAGCACGGCTGGCGCAGGCACTAGCTCGACGGCCCCCACGGGCTCGATAAACCCGACCGATCTGACGAACACAGTCACCTCGACGGGTACGCCTAACTCTTCAACCACAGCGGCCCCTGACGTAAACAGTTCAGTGACCAACTCTCCCAATAGCAATACTTATCAATACCGAACATTTTCCATCAGCGACTCTGATAGACAAGCCGCAATAGATATGATGGAAAAAGCATCCCAGACCAGCGGTGGACAACCGACTTCAAATGGGTCGACACATAGCTTATATGATGCGATGTTTCATTTCGGGTAGATATCTGGATGCCTCTTCAATCGTAACGGATGGAATTCTGATAGGACTGTTCAGAGTGTAATCAGTTTGTAATTACCCACGCGTTTTATGGCAGGGTTCAAGCGCCGATGGTTTTGAGGATGGCGCCGAATGGATTGGCGCCGCTCAGGCGGGCGGTGTCGACGACGGTGCGAATGGCGGCTTCGCCCTCGGCCGCCCACATGGCGCGGTAGCCGTTGGTGACCTTCCGCTGCACGACGGCCGGACGAAGCAGCCGCTCGGAGCCGTTGTTGGTCGGCTCGACCTTTCCGGGATAGGCGAGGAAGACCAGGAGCTGATCGCGGGCGCGGCTGATTTTGGCCTGCAGCTCGCGTGTCAGATCACAGCGGCTCGGCGTGGCCAGGATGGCGCCGAGTTGTCGATCCAAGCTCCGGCGCTTGGCCGAGAGCGTCGAGGCGGCCAAGTCGGTGACGCGTTTGGCCAGGGCGAAGACGCTTCCCAGCCAGAGCTGCAGGCGCCAGGGCACGGGGTCGTCGCTGACCTCGACAACGTAGGCAACATCGCGCGCCAGATGCGCCAGGCAGGTCTGGTGCTCATCCGCGTGGCCTTGTTGGGCCGTGTAGCGGTCGGAGATCCACACAGCGGGCCGATGCCCGTCCATCATCTCGCGCACAACGACAGCGCCGCGCGTCGGCGAGGCCGTGTGCACCACCGCGTCGGCCGAGTGGAACAGCCAGTGGTAGGCGTTCGAGCCTTCGATCCGCACGCCGATCTCGTCGCAGGCGACGACCTCAGCCTTGCGCAGGGTCGTGATGGCCGCGTCGCGACCGGCACGGAAGCAGCCTTGCGTGCGGCGGAGCAGGTTCATCAGCCCGCCCTGGCTGAGGCTGAGGCTGAGGCCGAACAGGTCGGAGAGCGCTGCCTGCAGCCGCTCATACGAGAGCGCTTGGAAGGTTTTGAGGTACGTCGCCACCGCGTGCAGCCGCGGACCGAAGGGCGTGCCGCGCGCCGCCTCCGGAACCGGTGCGACGCCCCGCTCCCCACAGCGCGGGCAACGGACCGCGAGACGCTGGTGCTGCGTCACGACCGGCGCCACCGCGGGCAGCTCGATTTGCTCACAGACGCTGACGATCTGCGCCGGAAGAGCGGCGTGCAGGCTGGCGCCGCAGCACGCGCACGCCTCGGGACGATGCTCGACGACTGCGTCAGGATCATCGCTGACGACGCGGCTGCGACCCTCGTGACCGGGCTTGGCGCCGCCGGGCTTGGAGTGCTCGCGCTGCTCCTTGCGATCGGTCGCGGGCGGCTTGGACGAGGTGCGCGACGTCTTCTCTGGCCGCTGCAGCCGCAGCACCAGCTCGATCAGCTCTTCGCGGCTCAGCCGTTCCAGTTCGCTTCGACCCATCCCATGAGGGAATCAGCGAAATTGGACCCGCGCAAGAGGCAAGCTTGGCTCGGCAGGAGCGCAGCCGCGGGCGTTCAGCCGCCGACCGATCCACCCCGTGGGTAATTACATCAGTTTCAAGAAAGTTGCGCCTGATACATTTCGGCTCGGGCGTTTAATATGCTAAGTGACTTTAGAATTACTTTCTGGTTCGTAATCGGTGCAGAACCATGCCGGGCGCCGTCACGGTGGGCGACAAGGGCGGATGCTCGACAGGGGTGCCTATGGCGACCAGGCGTCGTCGATCGCCGGCATGCGAGACGGCGTTGACGGCAACTGAACGATCGAAACCTTTACGCAGAGCCTCACGAAGCGAAGGGCCATCACGACGACCATCCAGGCCCGCAACCTGACGGCGTGATGCCTAAACTAAGCCGTCGGGCGTAGGATTTCGTTCTTGCGCCGTGCTGGCATGCCAGGAACGATTCCACGTCGCTACGGCCTTGGCTGACCGAACGGCACAGGGCCGAACCACGAGTATTGTCTCCGGCCCACCAGCTTTGCCATAGGAGCCCCGTACAGGCCGGTAAGGTCTCAACCCATGGCTGGCGGCCAGGGAAGCGCTACGGCCGTCCTGAGTCCGGTAACGTGGCCTTCAGCATATCTGTGCGAGGCTTCAGGCTTCGATCTCAGGGGCAATTCGTGGATATTCTCGACCCTGTGAGTGGGCGTGTTGTACGGATTTCGATCCCGAGACCGTCAGCGACGAAACCCGCATCGCCGAGACCGGATGCACGCCGGCCACAGCCGCAGTCCTAGTCACAGCGCGCTGGTTTGCCGTCGCTCGGTTCGTTCTCCACCGGCCCGCGAGCGTACAAGCTGGCCACGAGCCGCCAGAACTCTGGACACTCACTCGCGTGCGCCTGCAATCGTGCGTCGATTTTCTGCCGTGCGACCTGGGCAAACGCCTCCACGTCGTCGGCATCGATTTCAAGCGGGTTAGGCATAGCCGGCCCTCGCGATCGGGCATGTTACACCCGTTCACATGAACGCCCGCGCATGAATGTTCGATCCCGCACAGTCGCATGGCGGTTAACAGACCGTTCGGCATATCGCCCGACCGCTTGCGCTCACCGCATAGCTCGGGCTCCGCGAGACGGAGTCGCACCAGAATCTCGATAGGGCGCTTCGCGAGCCTGACCTTGCCCCCCGGCAGCCCTTTGACCGGTCTCAACAAGTGCTGCTGTCTCGGGATTCTGATCACTGGTGTCCGTGGGACGCAGATTTCTGCATCCACCCCCCTGCCAACCACCACGGGCGATCCACGCGAGCCATTCGCGGGACAGCACCTTCAGGACGTTGGCGAGGTTGCGATCGCCAGGACGGCGCCGCTCGATCACGAGAAGCAGTCCGTCGCCCTCGGCCAACCGGATGGCGGTTTGTGCGAGACGCTTGGACACCCCAGCCCGTGCGGCCACGGCGTCGAAGCACAGATCACAGGAGCCACGCTGCCGAACCTCATCGGCCACGACCCGCAGGACTGCGAGCTGCCCGGTGGTGAACCTCGACGCGAGGGCGGGCGGCATCGGACCTGACGCGGCCAGACGACGGCGCCGCTCTATCGCCAAGGACCGCTCAGGAGCCCGCTGGAGGCGCTTCGGCGGGAAGATGGATCGCAGGTGCCCAAGCTGGACGGCGGCCGTCCTGGAGCTTCTCTGACCCTCCTGACGCGCTCTCACGATGGCGTCGAGCGCTTCGTACTCAGGCTCTCCGATCTCACCAGCGAGGAAGGCAGCACCGATCCGCTGGTTGAGCGCAGACAGCGCGACGGGAGGCACGGCCTCGGCCTCCTCTCGCAACAGGGCATAGTTCATCCTTCACGGTCCCTCACGGGCCGCGCCTAGGATCCAGGCAAGCCTTTCCCGTCGACGGAAACGGGTTCCGTCTTGACACCCCGGGGGGTCTCATGGCTTGTGGGGGGCAGCTACGCGGGTCCCCACAGGCCCTCAGGTTTTTCGACGGGCTTCCAGTTTGGCGACTGGAGGCCCGTTGGCTTTTCAGGGTCTATCTCGCGGCGAACATCTCCGATAAGCTCAGCCGGCCGACTCGTATCCGAGACGTAGGCCGATCGCCTTCATGGCCCGGTCTAGCACACGCTGTCAACGTGATCCCGCTCTCGGATCAGTTGAACGCACCTTAGATCCAGTCAGGATCAAGGCTAGCTTCCAGCCGGCGCAGTGCTGTTTGCATTAATTCGAATGGATCGGCCTTGGAGCATTGTCGCTCAGCTTCGAGCTATACTTGGAAGATCTGCAACCGGCCTTTTCCAAGGAAGCCCTGGACGCATAGCTTGCGATGTTGTGCTTGCACCAGGGCCAGATGCGTGTTGTCTGCTACTGACTCAGCAGATATTCGCAGGTGAGCATATGGCCGAAAGCAACAACCGCATCCCTCGCATCGCAGTCGTGGTCAAGATGCACGACGCGATCGATCTCGACATGAGCTTGATTATGCCTGTCGAGGAACTAGCCGAGTCACTCAAGCGGGCTGGCATTACTCATCTCGTGCCGCTCAGGTCTTAGGGGATGCGAGACGAAGACGGGAGCACGTATGAGGAATTGACCCTGGCTGGTTCTCCTGGCCCTGCACTTTGAGCGGAGCCCCAATCGCGCCACCGTAACGCTTTCACACCATCACGCTTCTCCACAAGCTACCGACCACACAGCCACACAAGCTGACAGGTATGGCCTCAAGCTTGTTGACGTTCCGGCGATTTGGGCCGTGTAGCTGTGTGCGTATCGGCATCCACGCCGGATGGCCCGTGTGGAGGTGTGATCCATGAAGGTGGTCGCGTTGCTTGCCTGGAAGGGCGGGGTCGGAAAATCGACCCTGACTATCAACCTCGCCGCCGCAGCGATCGAGGATGGACACAAGGTCGGCATTATCGACCTGGACCCTCAATCCAGCCTGTCCGAGTGGTCCGACCGGCGCGAGGCGGAACAGCCATTCGTGTCCGACGCCAAGCCCCGTGCGGTGGCTCAGATCGTCGAAGCGGGCCGTGGGCTCGGCCTGGACCTGATGCTGATCGATACGCCTCCCAACGCGACAGACGAGGTGGAAGCCGCCCTGGCTGTGGCCGACGCTGTTGTGATCCCCACGGGCGTCGCCTTGTTCGATCTAAAGGCCGTCACCCGCACGGTGCGTGTTGCCACACAGGCCAACAAGCCAACAAGCGTGGTACTCAACAGGGTGGGAAACCGCAGCGACCGTGAGGCGGCCCGCATCCGGCGCGAGCTGAACCAGATTGGCATGCCGATCCTGCGAGACGTGATCCACGACCTGAAGGTGTTCCCGCGATCGGCCGACGCTGGCCAGACAGCGATCGAGGTAGAGCCGGAAGGGAAGGGCGCCTCAGATGTGAGAGCTGTGTGGAAGCACGTTTCCAAGCAAGTTGGCCTGCGTGCTAAGACACGCTCACGCAAGCTTGCGAGTGGGACTGTGTGATGGCCAAGCCGAACCCTCTATCCATGGCCGCGCAAGTCGCGGAGTCGATGAAGACACCGGAGAAGCCGAAGGCACCACCGCTTCCGGCGCCTGCGGTAGAACCCGCACCGGCCAAGGCCTCACGCGAGGGCAAGCGCTTCCTCGGCTACTACGTCGAGCCCACGCGGCATGAGGAAATCAAGCAGGCGGCACTGGACGAAGGGATCCAGATCCAGGAGCTATTGCGTCGAGCCGTGGATGCGTGGATGGAAGTGAACGGCACCGAGGCTGTGGCAGCGGTAGAACGGCGGCGGGCTCGACGGGCGGGACGCTGAGAGCGCGCGATCACGCTTAGGCGCGATGTGCTTCTGTCTCTCGCTGCACCTCATCGAGAGCCCCTCTGATGATGCGACCGAGACGCTCCCTTGCTTCCGCGAGTGGCATCGGTCTTTCAGGTGGGGTTCCAGTGGGCCGCGCATGACGCCAGCAATTGGCCGAGCGTTTCAATAGGCCAATATTTTCGCCGCGCACCCATCCGAACTGCCGGAACTTGTGCTCTCCACCGAAACGTGACTCAAGGCACTCTACCGTCTTGTAGATATCAAACCAGTTATCACTTCGAGAGAAGAACATCAGAGCCTCGACGAGGTCTATATCGTTCTCTGCTAGTGCAGCCCATCTTTGAACATCACTTGGCCGTGGCATTGACGGGATTGGTTGACCATCTGGGCCAAGAGCAACACCTACGGCTCGCGCCCTTGCACGACCTACATCACACGCAACACCAATCCCATATCTGCGCTCGCTTCAGTCCTGACTAAATTCAACAATGCTCCGGATCGTGACCGGTAGACGGTCTTGATCCTTGGCGATCAATGCTCCGTACAACATATCAATCAATGGCTTGGCTTTCTGCCAGACATCATCAGCCGACACAGCATCTTCAAAGACAGTGGAGCATAAGACTGGTCCGCCATCGCCTTCAATTATCGAAGGGTCGAATGGAGGCTTGAACTCCTCTCGCCAGTCGCCGAGGTCAAAAGGCTCACCGTGCAGATACACTCCCCATCTGGGTTTGCACATCGGGACCTCAGGCCTTTAATTGTCGGCCGGCGCTTGAGGTGCATACCGCTTTACGAACTCGCTGGCTTCGGCCGCAGCGCAGATGGGGTCACCGCTCGGACGAAGGACGGTGATCATGTCGCTATACTGAGCCATCTCGTCTTCGAGGGCATCCCGGACGGCCATAGCTGCCGCGATCAATGCATGGTCGTCGTTATCGGCAGGCACGAGCTTGAGGACGGTGCTACCGCCCTGGAATTCTCTCCAGATGGGATACTCGACAAGCTGTGCCATGTGGCCTCCTGGTCGGTGCATGTCGATCAACCACGAGCGAATGCAAGGCCTCAAGCAGTCCGCCCGAGGATGTCTTTCACAGCCATGTGGCTCACGTCGAAGCCCTGCGCCTTCATGGCCTCTGCAATGGTCCGCAACGACTGACCGGCGGCCTTGAGCTGCTGCATGGTACGTATGGCCGCCTGCTGCGCCTCGACGGGCTCCAGCGCCCCTTCAACGACGGTGAAGCCGAACGGTACCTTGCCGCCGAGATAGCGCCCACGGGCCTTCTGGTCCGCCTTCACGTTGGTGATGCGCTCCCGGATCCGGTCACGCTCAGCCTCAGCGAAGGCCGCAGCGATCGTCAGGAACAGCTTAGACAGGCCGTTGCCGGCGATGTCGCCACCTAGGTCCAGAAGGTGGAGCCTCACGCCCTGCGCCTTGAGCTGCTCCACGACCTGTAGGGCGTCGAGGGCCGACCGGAAGCAACGGTCCAGCTTCGCCGCGATGATGATATCGCCGGCCTGGAGCTTCCCGAGAAGGGCACCGCCAGCTGGACGCTCGTTGAGCGGCACCGAACCTGACACGCCTTCCTCGACCGCGATCCCGTCGAGCTGCAACCCGTGCATCAGGGCGTAACCCTCGATCATGCGGCGTTGCACGTCCAGGGACTCGCCCTCGTTGGCCTGCCGTGCCGTCGAGACCCGCGCGTATCCGAACACCGCCATGACCAACTCACCGCTGTAAGCTTGTAACTTTGTGTCTCGTACGAGCCGCGGCGTCAAGGCGTTACAGCACCTTTACAGCGAAGAAATCCGACCTTCAGGAAAACTATGATTGCATTCCTAGACCAATGGGGGCCGTTCGCCCCCGACCTCCGACCGGCCGAACGCGTCGAGCGCCTCCGTGCGTTGCGAGCGATCACCCGCTTGCTTCTCGGACCAGCCGGCGAGGGCCTGACCAAGCTCCTGGCCCTGAGCGAAATCGATCCCGACCCGTCAACCCTGCGGTGCGCCGTCGACCTCATCAACGCCATGCCCAGCCTCGACCGCCGCAAGATCCTCGCGAGCTACGGCGCCCTGAACCGACCGGCCTGACCAGCCAGGAGAGAGAACACATGCTCGACCGCACTGAGACCACCGACCGCGACCACCTTGCCGCCCTCGCCCATTCTCGACGCGCTGCACAGCAGGCGGTCGTCCTCATCACCAGCGCCCTCGACGGTGACCAGCTCGCCCGCCTCAAGCTGCTGCTGACCGATGCCGGCGCACACATGGCCGACGCCCTGGAGGGCCTGAAGCTCCGGCCGGCGACGTGAACGGGGGGGTCCCAAGCCTGGGCGTTGGCCCGATGCCTCGACCCCCGGGGGTCTTTTTGTGGCGGAACCCACCCCGGCTCTTGGGGTGACCGACCGACCTTGAACGCCAGCGAATGCAAATCGCAATTCGAACGCGAGTCAGATCAACGACTTACGCGCAAGCAACACTGACCATTCTCAACCATGGTTCAAGATGTTGTATGCAACACTCAGACTATACCTGGAGTCAGAACACGGATACTACTTGACGACCCCCAGGCCGTGAATCATCGAAGCTTTCGAGCTGCAAGGACAGCCGAGGGAGCGAAATGTTCAAGCCACGCCGCCGCCGGATCAGGTTTCAGGCAACACCCGAGATGGAGCGCGCCCGCGCCGATCGGCTGATGAATGAGCTGGTGCCCTTGCTGCGCTCGATGCGAGACTCGGACAGCACCGCCCCGCTTCTAAGGTTTGAGGCGAAGAACGTCCTGGCAGTGAGCGGCGGCTTGCTCGATGCGGTCACACCGGATCACCACCCGCAATGCACTATAGTGCAAGACATGCGGAACCGCGCAGCAAGATGATGCCACGTTGAGCGAAGGTAAATTTTCTGATAACATTCTTGGTCAAGCGGTGACTCATACCGCCGCCAGTTCACCAACGATAGCGCGCCGGGCCGAGTCCCGCAAGAGGAAATCCGGTACGCAGTCGACAACCAAAGAAAGGGGAGCCCCTCACGCCGTAGCGCCCTGGCAGGTTCCAGGCGGAGGGTGGCTCAGAGGATCAGTGGAAATCGAACTCAACGAGAAGAATTATAGCATCTGCTATACTGCTGCACAAGCGGAATTTGATCGAGACACGCCCCTCGGCTTCAACTGGACCGCAGATCGCAGCATCGCTGACAGGCTTGGTCTTCAGGGCGTGGACAAGCTCGCCCTCGCATCAGTCGTTGGTGACCTCCTGGTGGCCGCCGAGACCGGCCGAGCCGTCTCCTACAGCCGTAACAAGAACTTCTACCGTGGGCAGCAGCGCTACTGCGGCGGCGCCTACACCTATGCCAACGTCACAGGATGCGTTCGGGCGCTTGAGGGCGCCGGCTACATCGAGAACTGGACCGCCCCCGCCCGGTCACCTCGTGAGGGCGTCCAGGGCGTCCAGAGCCGCATGCGGGCCACGCCGCTGCTCCTAGAGGCATGCCACGGTTTGCCTGTCACACGCCCCGACAGCCGAGAAACGATCTGGCTCCGAGATGTCGACGGCCGCAACGTCGACTACGCCGAGACGCGCGCCGTGGATCGCATGCGCAAGCGAGTGGAGCGGATCAACGCGAACATCCTCTCCATCGAGATGGGTCTACCCCTGCCGGGCGTGACACAGGAAGCGCACCACTTGGTGATCCCGCACGTCGCCAAGACCGGCAACGCCGTCGACATCTACATCCCCAACGACGCCTTGTCCGTGCGGCGCCTGTTCTGCCGGGGCTCATTCCAGTGTGGTGGCCGGCTCTATGGCTCCTGGCAGCAGATCCCGAGCGCGCTTCGTTCGAGCGTCACCTTAAACGGGGAGCCCACGGCCGAACCGGACTTCTCATCGATCCACCCCCGGCTGGCCTACGCCATGGCGGGCCGCCCGCTGGCACCTGGAGACGACCCGTACACCACCGGGGACTTCCCCCGTAAGCACGGGAAGCTCGCCGTTCTCGTGAGCCTCAACGCCCCGACCACAACGGCCGCCGTGGGTGCCATAGCCGAAGAACTCGGGACGCCTCGTGAATACGCCAGCCGCTTGTTGAAGGCCGTGAAGGCGAAGAACCCCGACATCGCCCACATGCTCGGAACCGACGCAGGTGTGATCCTTCAGCGCCGGGACTCGGACATCGCCCTCGACGTGATCGAGGCGTGTCACCGTGACGGCATCCACGTTCTACCCGTCCACGACAGCTTCATCGTCCCCGCCAAGCATGCCGACCGGACCCGTGAAATCATGGACCGGGCATGGTCAGAAGCCCTCATCTCGGCGGCGGCCTAAGCCTCTGATACGGCGGAGGAAAAGTGACCTCACGACTTACAGATGGGAGAGAGACCTGGAGATGGTTGGGTCGGTGGTCGGGGTGTGAGTGTTGGATTTCGCCGATTTCGCCCTCTGACCACCACCTCGGCGGTGTTCGTCTCCCTCAACGCCGTGTCCAGCTCCACCCTGGCTGGTATCTCTTTATGAGAGACACCACGCCCGGTCAGAGTTCTCCCTGTTCGACGCGACGACGAGCACGGCGTCGGGATGGCCTCAGTCGGTCTCTTCGTGCGGACAGACCGGTGCTGCAGTGACCACAGCGCGTGTCGTCGCTATGGCAGCCTGGAACGCCAGTCCTGCGTCCAGCAGATCCATCGCGTACTCAGGCCAGCGCACCGGAGCCAGGCGCAGCGCCAACGTCAGGCAGGCCGAAAAGGTGGTTGCGATCGCATCGTTGCGCGCACTCAGCCATGTCGCTTTGATCAGGGGGTTTTCTTCGTTTCGGAAGCGCGCCAGCACGCCTGCTGTGATGTAGGCGATAATGATCGCGCTCAGAGCTGAGAAGCCGAGTAGTTGAGGATCGATCGGACGCGGCTCTGCGATCTTACCCGACAGATCATAGAGTGTGTACGCACCACCCGCTGCCAAGATAGCGGCAATGACAAAAGCAGATAGGCGCTCAATCTGGGCGCCTCGCCCGAACACGAAAGCTGCGATGGCGTTCAGCAGGATCGTATAGATCCAGTCGATCGCGTCCTTCAGAAACTGAGATGACCCGATCGACAGCGCCCAGAGACCCTGAGCGATTGCAAACAGCAGAATGCCGCCGGCGATGGCCCACACGGTATTCTTGTAGGCGCGCCCACGCGCAGTGAGGTGCTCTCTATATGGAGCGTCAGGTGGCAAGATCAGCAGGTGCTCAGCACGATTGGGTAAGGCCCCCGTCGTAAACGGCACGACGACGATTGCAATGGGATCGACTTGCACAACGGTCCCGTTGCTAGTCAGGGTCAATGAACAGGCGAAGGGTCGGCGCTGACCCTCGACCGGCTCGACGCGGGCAGGCCGGGTACCGCCGCAGACCTCCAGCTCCAACACTGG
>NZ_JALNUL010000067.1:0-15573 GCF_026540775.1 Methylobacterium sp. GC_Met_3 | reverse complement strand
GTTTGCCAACGGGCATGATGGGCAAAAGCGCCGACTGGTAAGGAGCGCCGGCCAGTCATAATGGTGGGTTGCCTTAAAATCCCGACATCGACCCGCACCAGGAATACGCTCGCAAACTCTGAGGTCTGCTGGGCGCCGCCATGTCTGTTTACAGCGGTCTGCCCAGCGTGTTTCCATGACCGCCGCAAGCGCAAACTGGCCGACCGGATCTGGCCGAAAGCTGCCAGTCCGCTTCGGAGAAGGTCCGCTGCAGAAACGGACGGTCGCGTAACGACCCTATCTGGTCGGTAGAAGCAATTGCCCCCTTCCTCCACAGCGGACAGAGATATAAAATTATCCCGCCACAACCTGTACAGCCTCTAACGATCTTCCCAGGACTAACAATCACTATAATTCATACGGTCTGGCGACAAAGCAGCAGATCGCCGGTCGCACAGTTCGCGGGAATATTAACATTGAATTAAGCATAGCGGATCACTTTCAAGTCTGATTGTTTGGCCTGGAACCCGCTGAAATGAACTTCAACGTCTCCGTACGGGTACGCCTGATCGCGTCGCTTCTGGTGTTGCTCGCCCTCTCCGTCGGCCTGGGCTGTTTCTGCTTCGACCGCCTAAACGCTATCACCGGGTCCATCGACGACCTTGGTGGCAATACCCTGCCGTCCACCCGGATCCTCAGCCGCTTAGCCACGAATTTCGAGGCCCTTCGCAGCCGACAACTCGCCTACCTCGTCTCCACTGAGGAGCGCCGGCCTGAATCCCTGCCGCGCCTGCGCGCCAGCATGGCTGAGATCGAGACGGACCTGAAGGAGTACGTCCCTTACCTCAGCGACGGTGAAGAGGCTCTCTGGAAGGCCGTGACCACCGCGGTGCCTGCTTATTCGCAAATGGGAGAGGAGTTTCTGCGCCGGATGCATGCCGGCGAGACGAAGGCGGCAACGGACCATCTCTTGGACGGCATGCTACCAAACCTGAACGCGGCCCGCGCGGCGTTGAAAGCCGATATCGCCTTCAACGACATGTACGGCAGGCAGAACGCCGCCAATGCCAAAGCGCTAGCCGAGAGCGCCCGCGTCGGCATCGTGGTGGTGCTTGTCTTCGTCGTCGTCATCACGCTGGCGATCGGCTGGATGTCCGTCTTCACGATCTCGGTCCCCGTCCGCCGCATGTCGCGTGTCATGAAGCAGGTGGCCGATGGCGCCGCTGACCTTGCGGTGCCGAATGCCGGCGAGCGCAGTGAGATCGGCGAGATGGCCGCCGCCGTGCAAGTGTTCAAGGACAACCTCGTCCGAACCCGCAAGCTCGAAGAAGAGACCGCCCTGGCCCGGGCCTCCGCCGAGGAGCAGCGCAAGCGCGCGATGCGGGACATGGCCGACGGGTTCGAGACCGCAGTCGGTAGTGTCATCGGTATGGTGTCGTCCGCGGCCACTGAATTGCAGGCTACCGCCGGAGCAATGAGCGGCACCGCCGCCGAGACCGCCGCTCAATCCTCCGCGGTGGCGGCCGCGGCCGAGGAGGCGGCCTCTAACGTCAACACCGTCGCCGCGGCAGCCGAGGAGCTCGGCTCGTCAGTGCAGGAGATTGGCCGTCAGGTCGACGGCTCCGCAGATCTCGCCCGGCAAGCCGTCGCTGAGGCGGATCAGGCCGGCACGCTGGTGCAGGCACTGAGCGCTGCCGTTTCCCGGATCGGCGACGTCGTAGGCCTTATCTCGACCATCGCCGGTCAGACGAACTTGCTGGCCCTCAACGCCACTATCGAAGCCGCTCGCGCGGGCGCGGCTGGCAAGGGGTTTGCCGTCGTCGCCTCGGAGGTGAAGGCGTTGGCCGAGCAGACCGCCAAGGCGACGAGCGAGATCTCCGGGCAGATCCTGCAGATCCAGGCATCGACCGGGCAGGCCGTCGCCTCGATCGGTGGGATCACAGGCCGCATCCGCGAAATCAGCGCGGTCGCCACCTCCATCGCCGCGGCGGTGGAGGTGCAAGGTGCAGCCACCCAGGAGATCGTCGGAAATGTCGCCCAGGCGGCCGTAGGCACGGGCGAGGTCACGGGGAACATCACCGGTGTAGCGTGTGCTGCCGAGGAGACCGGGGCCGCTGCGAGCCAGGTGCTCGGGGCGGCATCCGAACTGTCGCGTCAGTCTGAGCATCTCACGGCGGAGGTCGCACGCTTCCTGGCCACTGTTCGCGCCGCCTGACCTGAGTTCGCAGGCCTGCAGTGCGCACGCGGTAGAGTTCGGTCGCAACTCGAACGTCCGCTTCCCTATCGACTGAGCATGGAAGCGGACGGGCCAATTTCCACCCTGTCCTGCCACTCGGCTCCCGACACTAAGCAGTCGTCTTGGTCAATCCATCTACTACCCAGAAGCGGACACGAAAGGAGGGGAACTTCGCCACGATGTCTGCTCGCCGCGAGTAAACTTATCAGATCAGGGTACAACGGGTGGGTGGTAGCTGAAGGTCATCATCAACAGGGCGGCCAGCGCCGGCAGCACCAGGGCGTGCGCCAAGAACTGCACCGCGGTGTACCCGATCAGGTCGCGCGGTCGCAGGCCGAGCACGCCCAGGAGCGGCAGCATCCAGAACGGGTTGATGAAGTTCGGCAGCGTCTCGGCGATGTTGTAGACCATCAACGTCCAGCCGAGATGCGCCTCCAGCGCGTTGGCCGCACCCATCACGTAGGGCGCCTCGATCACCCACTTCCCGCCCGCCGAGGGCAGCAGGAAGCCCAGCACCGCCGAGTACACCGCCACTAACGCAGAAAAAGTGCCAGGCCCTGCGGCCAGCCCAACGAAGCCGCGGGCGATCGCGTCCGACAGGCTCGCGCCGTCCGCTAGCGCCTTGGTCAGCATGAACGCGATACCGCCGTAGAACGGGAACTGTAACAGCACCCCGGACACGCTCGGCACCGCCTGCGCGAAGCTCGCCACCAGCGCTTGCGGGCGCCAGTGCAGCAGTGCGCCCAGCAGCAGGAACATGAAGTTGTAGGTGTTGAGGCCCGACAGCGTCACGAGCGGATTGCCGCCGGCGAAGACGTCGCTGAGCCAACCCGCCGACAAGGCGAGGAGCGCAAGCGTGAGAACCGGGCTGTGTGCCGCCCAGTCCCCGGGACGGCGCGGCCCGACCGGCGTTGGCGGCGGCGTCGCCGGGGCTAAGTCGACGCCGAGATCGGCCGCTGTACGTGCCTGCGCGTCGGAGGGCGCGGTGAGGTAGGACACCGTCACCGACAGGAGCGTGCCGACCGACACGATCACGAGGTTCTGCCAAGTCAGGATCGTCTGCTCGAACCCGATCACCCCGGTGATCGGCAACAGCGAGACCGGGATACTGGTGGCGTTGGCCTGAAGCTGCGCCGGCCCCGAGCTGATCCCCAGGGTGAAGCCAAAGCCCAGGCCGAGATAGGCCGCCGCGCCCGCTGCGCGATAATCGAGGCGCAGGTCCGTGCGTGCTGCGATCGCGCGCACGAGCAGGCCGGAGAAGATCAGGCTCACGCCCCAGTTGACGAGCGAGAGCAGGATGCTGGTGAGCGCAACGAACACGACGGCGCCGCGTCCGGTCCGGGGCAGACCGGCCACCCGCCGCAGCGCGACGGCGACCGGCGGCGAGACCGCCACGACGTAGCCGCCGATCGCCACCATGGTCATCTGCAGGGTGAAGGGGATCAGGCTCCAGAAGCCGTCGCAGAACGCCCTACTGACGGCGCGCGGTGTGCTGCCGTGGGCCAGCACGGCCATGGCGACGAGGCTGGTCGCGATCAGGACGAAGACATAGCTGTCGGGGAACCAGCGCTCGGCCCAAGCCACTAGCGCCTGGGACAGGCGCGCGAGGCGACCCTCTCGCATCGGGGGCGCCAAGTGCGCATCGTGGCCCGTTGCGGGACCTCTGTCGCTCACGGCCGGTGCTCCAGCGGTCGGGTGCCTCGAATGGGGTCGCCGACCGGCCACCAACGATCTGCACGGATCGTCCGTTCGTCCAAACCGTCGTGGGGCGGCTCAGTCCGCCGCGGCGCGCTTGTCGGGCGCGGGTAGTGCGTTCTCCACCGCTCGCAGCCCGTCGCGCACCTTGGCCAGGGAAGCCGTGCGCGCGTCGTCGCGCACGGTCAGCGCCTCTAGGAAGGCGGTCCAGTCCGGCCGCGCGGCGGCGGGGATCTCGCCGTCGAGCTTGCGCCGCAGGTCGGCCACTCGCGCCTCGGGCGTGCTGGCGCTGGCTGGCTGCGTGGCGTCGGCATCGTACACGCCGACCGCGCAAACCTGATCGGCGACGCGTGTGTAATAGGTCGTCTTCGGCTCCTCGACCGTGCTGCCGGGCTTGGGGAACAGGTAGCGGATCACCGAAACTTGGCTGGGCTCGGCCTGCTCCAGCATGTCCCTGATGAAGTAGTGGCCGGTCTTGTCGTGCAGGTCACGCACGTCGTGGCCACGCAGGATCGGGTTGGGATGGGCGCTCATCACGCCGTCCGGTCCGACACAGAAGACGTAGCTGTCGGCGGTGCGGAAACCGCCTTCGCCGCGGCTAAACTCACCCAGAGCCTTGGGCTCGTCGACCCCGACCGCGGTGGCGGCGCGCTTGAGCATCCACTGAGCGAACCTGTCCGGTGCCGCGTCGTCGCAACTGATCGGCGCCTCGTTGAAGCCGTCGCAAGCCAGGGCGGGATCGGCCTTGAGGGCGCCGGCCATCGAGAGGCCGAGGGCAGTGAGCAGAATTGTGAACGTGAACCGCACCGCCATCATCACCTCCTCATCGGGATCGCCCGGTCCGATCGGCCGGGACGAGGGTCACTCAGGGTCGCAGCACACCGAGATCAGGCCCGCCGTCCGCGTGGCGGCGGGACGTTCGTCAAGGGCCGAACAGCTCGAATGCAGGATCAGCCGCGCGGATCGCGTCGTTGGACACGGCGTTCGGAGGCAGCACGGCAAGGGCGGCGAGGCCCAGCGCCATGATCAGGATGATCGCCAATACGGCGCCGACGGCCTCGGACCGGTCCCGGTTGGCATGGATCAAACGGAGGCCACTCGTGAACAGCAGCGCCTGAGCCGCGGTGGCAAGGGTCGGGGTCATCGCTGGGCTCCGCTGTACGCGAGGAAAGGAGCCGCTGGCTCCGGCGACGTCGCTGGATCCGAGAGGGGCACGGGCTTGAACCGACATGACGGCCTCCTCACCTGCCAGCAGCGAGACTCCTAAGGGCATCTCGATGGTGCATCTGAGTAATGCACTACGTCTGCGTACTATGGGCTACGTGCCTTTGCAAGCCTGCACGCGTGGGACTATACGGACGGCGTGAGAGTACCGCGGCGAAGGACCCCGACTATGGACGCCAGCGTCGACGACATCATCGTCATTCAGGAGGTCAGCCTCGGCGAGCAGGTCCGCCGCAAGCTGCAGATCGACATCATCTCCGGTGAGATCCCACCGGGTACGATCTTGTCAGGTCCGGCGCTCGCTCAACACCTCGGCATCTCGTCCTCGCCCGTTCGGGAGGCCCTGCTTCAGCTGGCAGCCGACGGCTTGCTAGAGGTCCGGCGGAACCGCGGTTTCGTCGTGGTGACGCCCACAGTCGAGGACCTGCGCAACACTTTCCAAGTGCGCGTGCGGCTGGAGACCATGGCTATCGAGCAGCTCGTACAGATCGGCCTTCCCGATCCTGCACCCCTAACCGCTATCGCCGACGAGATCGCCGCTGCGGTCAGAAAAGGTGACGTGCCCGTCTACATGGCCGCCGACAGGGCCTTCCACGAGGCGCTGCTCGATGCCGCCGGCAACCCGGTTCTGACCCGGATTGCCCTGAAGCTGCGCGACACGATGCGGCTCTACGGCATCCGCTCGGAGAACGGCTCGGCACGACAAGCCGCCTCGGTCGAGGAGCACTACGCGATGATCGAGCTTGCCAAGAACAAGGGCTCAATGCAGGAGGCCGGCGAGCTGATGACGCGGCACATCCTCGAATGGGAGCCGCTGTTCGTTGCGGCGCTCGACCGCGTCCACAAACAGAAGCGCCGGTGGGCATTGACCTGAATCGATAGCCCCGGCCTGTCAACTTTTGCGGCAGACGTCGCCTCGAAGCGGACTGACAGATATCCACCCAACCCAGCCGTTCAGAGGCACCAGCCAATGAGGCCGGAACTGGCCGTAAGCGGCTGGTCCGCTTCGGAGCCCAGGCTGCAGAAATGCGGACGTTTCCCGCTGTCTTGAACGCTGCGTTGATCAACGTGGTGTTCTTTGAACCGAGGCAACTACCTTTCCCCGGTGATGCGAATCACGACGTGAACCCAGCGATCAAGATCATCAACATCATCGCCCTGCTGCGATGTACCTACCAACCATGCGCGTGCTGATAGCCGACCCGAATTTCCGAATTCGGCACCCAAAGTTCCGCGCATAATCAACTTAGAGTAACGTGTGGCGACGCCCTTCCGGGTGCCGCCACACTGCTTTCATCGGGCGAACAATGCCTTGAACAGCAACATCTTGCCCGCGGTAAGCTCCGCATCCGCGAACGGCATTTCGGCATTTGCTCGCAGGAGCGGCTGCGGATCTCCGTAGCTTACGCTCGTAAGCCCGAGCCCACTTCGTAGCCCTGAATTCGAGAGGGCCGGCGCTGCTCCCCACGTCGCAGGCGCCGGGAGCAGCATGTACCGGTCACAGATCGGTCGCGTGTCAGCTTTGCGCCCGTGCTAGCCATTCGCCCGTATTTGGCCGCCTTAGAATTCAATTGGCCAACACTGTGAAGGCTCCGCTGTCAGGGAGTCGTGACCCTCACTCGAATGTCTGCGTGAACATGTCGATGAAGGCGCGCACCCTTCTGCTGGCAAGACGAGACGATGCATGAAGCGCCCAAAACTCCAGCGGCTCGCCGACGATCGTGCCCCAGACTGCCAAGCGGCCTGCCTCGATATCGTCGCGCACAAAAAAGCTCGGGAAGAGGGCGGCGCCTGCACCGGCGCGCACGGCGTCGCGGATGATGAGGGTCGAAAGCCGGAGGACGGGTTTTGGATCGATCACGATCCGCTGGCCATCATCGTCCAGAACCCACTGGCGCGCCTCCTCGCCGATTGCGCGTACGACTGCGGGCACCGTTGGCGGCTTGCCGTCGGCGTCGGGCCCCGGCCGCGTCCAGTCGGGCGGCGCGACCACGACGAGACGATCCTTTAGGACAGGGCGCCCGACAAGCTCCTCTTCCGGCTTCGGTCTCGCGCGAATGGCGATGTCGAAGCCTTCCTCGACGACATCGACATAACGGTCGTCCGTGATCACCTCCAGCCCGACCAGCGGATAGCGTGCCACGAACCGCGCCGCGAACGGGCCCATGACTTGCGCGCCGAACATCAACGGTACGCTGACACGAAGCTTGCCCCTCGGCTCCACGCCGCCGCCACGAAAGGTCCGCTCCGCGGCAGCCAGCTCGTCCAGGGGTTCCTGGGTGCTGGCCAGCAGCTCGCGGCCTTCCTGCGTCAACCGAAGTGTCGCACCGCCGCGCTCGAAAAGCCGGGTGCCGAGTTCCACCTCCAGGTCGGCGACGCGGCGCGACAAGGTGGTTTTCGAGCGCCGCATCGCACGGGCGGCGCGTCCGAAGCCGCCGTGAGTTGCGACCGAATGGAAAAGGGCAAGCGCGTCGAGGTCCATCGGGGTGGACCATAATCGGGACGGCCGTCCCAATCCAATCGTCTTGGCACCATGGCTGGGACACCTGACATGGGCGTCGTCATCGGCAGCAAACCTATCGGAGACCCCCATGATCGTCGTCACCACGCCCACCGGCCACATCGGCAGCAAACTTGTCAGCGCTCTTGTCGAGGACGGTCAGGCAGTCCGCGTCATCGTTCGCGACCCCGCGAAACTTCCGGCAGACGTCCGTGGACGCGTCGAGGTGATCGAAGGCTCGCATGGAGATGCCGGGACCATCGACCGGGCACTCGATGGTGCGGACGCGCTCTTCTGGTGCGTGCCGCCTGCACCCCGGCTGACGATGGAGGAAACCTATTCGGGCTTCACCCGCCCGGCGGCGGACGCGGTCGCTCGCCACGGGACGCCGCATGTCGTCGTAGTGACGGGGATTGCGCGTGGCACGCAGTGGGAGGACCAGGCCGGCCTGGCGACTGCCTCGGCTCGAATGGTCGATCTATTTCGTGCAACGAACGCCGCTGTTCGCGGCATCGCCATGCCCAGCTTCATGGAAAATAACTTGATGCAGCTCGATGCGATCCGCGTGGGCCAGTTCTTCGGTCCCATCGATGCTGACAAGAAGCTACCTCATACAGCCACACGCGATATGGCGGACGCAGCCGCGCGCCTGCTGACCGACCGGAGCTGGACCGGCAAGGAGGATGTGCCGGTACTCGGTCCCGACGACCTGTCGTTTAACGACATCGCTGCCATCTTCTCGGACTTGCTTGGCCGGGAGGTCCGCTACCAGCAAGTGCCGTTCGATGCCTTCCAGGCGCAGCTGGTCAACAGCGGAATGCCGGCCGAGTTCGCCAGTGGTTATATCGCGATGATGCGCGCCAAGAACGAAGGCATGGACAATGTAGCAGCGCAAAGAGGTGGGATTACGGGATCGACCAGCTTCCGGGCGTGGGCGGAGCAGACTCTGAAGCAGCCAGAAGCCGCCTGACCCGTGAGCAGACATTCTGAGCTTCCGAGTTGGGTGGGAAGCGGACCCTGACCTCTAACCCTGAAGCTGACGTTCCGCCTTCGACCCAACCCAGTCGCTCACGCGCAGTCGTGCAGCTCCCGAAAGCGGACGTATGTTGTGCCGCTACTATGGAACGGATCTGGCAGCGGCTAGGTCTGTGGGACTGCTCAACGGCCTGTTCGAGACCGGGGACGGTGACGGCGTTCAGGGACCGACAAGCTTCCTCAACCGGTCGAGGTTGGCGAGTTGCTGGAGGGCGTTGTCGCGGTCGGCGGCGGTGAGGCCGAGGATCACCGCTTCCAGGGCGATCAACGTGGTGGCGTGCAGCGCGACCTGGTTGGCACGACCGCGCCGAGCCAGCAATACCACCGTGGCCTGTCGGGCGATGGCGCTGTCCTGCGTATCGGTCACCAAGACGACCCGTAGGCCAAGGCGGCGAGCCTCGGCCATCACGGCCTGAACTTCGCGATAGGGCTGGCCGTAGGCGAGCAGCAGGACCGCGTCGCCGGCTTGCAGGCCGAGAAGTTGATCGGCCATGGCCCACCCGGTGGCGTCGAGGAGGAAGCTGCGCCGTCCCGAACGTGTGAGCTGGAAAGCAAGATACCGGGCGAGGTGCGCGGAGGGACCGATCCCGAACACCCCGATGCGTGTGGCCGGGTGCAGGGCCGTGATCGCGGCGAGGATGGCGGCTCGCCCGGCTTCCGTCCGCAGCGCCTGCATCCCCTCGCGATGGGCGTCCAGGACCGCGTCGATGGCCTGACCCACGTCGTCCCCAACCTCGGCGAGGGTGCGACCCATGTCGGCCGCGGGCGTCCTCCGGTCGTCGAGACCGGCCGCCAGCGCCTGCCTGAGATCCGGTAGCCCATCGAACCCGAGCGCCTGAACGGTCCGGATGACCGTCGCGTCCGAGGTTCCGAGCTGTGCCGCGATCTGAGCAGCAGAACTTGCCACGGCGACCGCGCGGTTCTGGTCGAGGTAGCTCGCAACGCGGGCCAGGGCCGGAGAAAGCGACGGGGTCAGGCGCCTGACCAGAGCGCCGAATTCCTCTTCCATGACCGTCGCCTCCTCGCTCCGTTGGAGCCCAGACTGCCACGACCAATGTAGCGTTACAATCAGGAAACTTGACTCCGGTAGCTCAAGCTACAATTCTGTAGCCGAGCGATCCGCTCGTCCGTGGCCTATCGATTGAGGCGTTCGGAATGACAATCGACTGGATGCATGCGTGGCCGACAGCCCTCGCGGCCTTCCTCGCCTCCGCCGTCGAGTTCGTCGAGGCGCTGACAGTGGTGCTGGCTGTCGGTGCGGTGCGCGGCTGGCGAAGTGCGCTGACCGGCACCGCAGCGGCCCTCGTCGTCCTTCTGGCGGTCGTCCTGCTCTTCGGCCCCCTTCTGACCCGCATCCCGCTGGAGGACGTGCAACTCGTCGTTGGCGGCCTCCTGCTGCTGTTCGGGCTCCGCTGGCTCAGGAAGGCGGTGCTGCGGGCGGCCGGCGTCATCCCGCTCCACGACGAGGCCGCCGCCTACGCCAGAGAGACGGGCAGCCTGCGCACGGCCGGACCGCCCTCCGGTTCCTGGGATGCGGTCGCAATCGCCACCGCTTTCAAGATCACCATGCTCGAAGGCCTGGAAGTCGTGTTCATCGTCGTCGCGGTGGGTACGGGTGGGGTCGGCCTGCTTGTACCCGTCGCAATCGGTGCCGCGGCCGCGCTCCTCGCGGTGGTCGCGCTCGGGCTCGTCCTGCACCAGCCCCTGTCCATGGTGCCCGAGAACACGCTCAAGTTCTCAGTCGGGGTGCTGCTCGCCGCCTTTGGGACGTTCTGGGTCGGCGAAGGTCTTCTGTTGGCTTGGCCCGGTGGCGATTGGTCGATCCTCGGTCTGACCATCGGATACCTGCTCGTCGGCGCGCTCGCAGTCCCGCTGTGCCGGCGCCGCGCGTCGGCCGGTCCCACCCTGATCCTTCGCTGAGACGCTTGCCATGGATACCCTCAAGACCATCCTTCGCGAACTCGTCGGCCTGTTTGTCGACGACGTCGGGTTCGCCGCCGCCATCGTCGGCTGGATCATCCTGGCGTGGCTGCTTTCATCCCTCGTCCTGCCGCCGAGCCCGTGGGGCGCCATCCTGCTCTTCGCCGGACCCGGTGCGATCCTCCTCGAAAGCACCCTCCGGCGCGCGGGGGCACCCCGATGAGCCTTGAACGATCCGCTAAAACCGGCCGGCCAAGGGATACGACCCGTGGCGCGACGGAGCTTCTGCAATCGACCCAGGTCGGCCCGCGCCGGTCCGGCCGCCGCAAGCTCGTGATGATGGCCCTGGTCCTGTGCGTCGCCGGGGGAGTCGCCGCGCTCTACCGAGCATCGCCTCCGCCGCCGTCCACCGCGAGCGCCGCCGCCCCGGCTCCGGTCCCCGCCGTGACAGTCCAAGTCCGCAAGCAGGACGTTCCCATCACCCTGACGGGGGTCGGGACGGTCAACGCTCTGAACGTCGCCACCATCCGCAGCCAGGTTACGGGATACCTGCAGAGCGCTGACTACAAGGAAGGCCAGTTCGTCAAGCGCGGCGACGTACTCGCTCGGATCGACCCGCGCATCTACCAGGCCCGCCTGGAGGAGGCGCAGGCTCAGCTCGCCAAGGATCAGGCGCTGCTCGCCAATCAGAAGACCAACCTCGCCCGCAATGAACCCCTCCTGCAAAAGGGCTTCGCGACGGACCAGCAGGTGGTGAGCGAACGCGCGCAGATCGCGCAGTCCGAGAGCGCCTTGAAGGGCGACCAGGCTGCCATCGACTACGCGCAGACCGAGCTCGATTTTGCGACCTTGCGAGCCCCCTTCGACGGCGTGACCGGCATCCGCCGGATTGACATCGGCAACATCGTCAATCCCACGGACCCGGGCGGCATCGTCGTCCTGACCCAAGTCCAGCCGATCAGCGTGCTCTTCACTCTGCCGACCAGGGACATCGCGGCCGTGCAGGCCGCCCTGACGCATGGCCCAATCGCCGCGATCGCCTATGACCAGTCCGGCGACAGAAAGCTCGACACCGGCACGTTGCTGCTCATCAACAACCAGGCCGACCCCAAATCCGGGACGGTGCAGCTCAAGGCGATCTTCCCGAACGCCGAGCGCCAACTCTGGGCCGGCAGTTTCGTAAATGCCGAGGTGACTACCTCCGTTGAGAAGGAGGCGCTGACGGTCCCAACCAACGCCTTGCAGATCAGCGATAAGGGTCAGTTCGTCTATGTGGTCGGGGCCGACGACACGGTCGCGGTCCGGCCGGTCAAGGTCCAGCAGCGCACCCGTGGCGTCGCCCTGGTCGCTGAGGGCCTGAAAGACGGCGAGACGGTCGTGGTCCGGGGCCAATACCGGCTGAAGCCCGGCACGCGGATCACGCCTGCAACCCCGGACCAGGTCCCGGACACCTCGACGGCCTCGGCGGGGATGCTGCCATGAACATCTCCTCCGGCTCCATCCGGCGGCCCATCGCCACCGGCCTGCTGATGCTCGCCGTCGTGGTGCTCGGCGCGATCAGCTACACGCTTCTGCCGGTCGCCTCGCTTCCGAACGTCGACTCGCCGACGATCCAGGTCACCGCGCAACTGCCCGGCGCCGACCCGAAGACGGTCGCCTCCTCGGTGGCGACGCAGCTCGAACGCCAGTTCGGCCAGATCCCCGGCCTGACCCAGATGACGTCGAGCAGCGGCACCGGCTTCACCCAAGTCTCGCTGCAGTTCGACCGGAACCGGACCATCGACTCGGTCGCCTCCGACGTGCAGGCGGCGATTAACGCCACGCAGGGCCAGTTGCCGGCAGCGCTCCTCAACCCGCCGACCTACCGCAAGACCAACCCGGCCGACGTGCCGATCCTGCTGATCGCCATGTCGTCGGACGTGTTCCCGATCACGACCGTGAGCGACTACGCCTCCTCGCTCATGGCCCAGAAGATCTCGCAGATCCCCGGCGTCGGCATCGTCGGCGTCGGTGGCCTGCAGAGCCCGGCCATCCGCATTCAGGTCAACCCGGCTCAGCTCGCGGCCGAGAACCTCGACTTTGAGACGGTGCGCACCGCCCTCTCCAACCTCACGGTGCTGCAGCCCAAAGGGCAGCTCTACGGCGGCCAGCAGGCCGTGGCCCTGCAGACTAACGACCAGCTCACGACCGCGGCCGACTTCGAGGATGCCATCGTGGCCTACCGCGACGGGGCCCCGATCCGGGTCCGGGACATCGGCCGCGCGGTGAAGGCACCTCAGGACGTCACCATCGCGGGCTGGGTCGGCGAGAAGCCGGCGGTGGCACTCGCCGTACAACGGGCGCCGGGGGCCAACGTCATCGCGACGGTGGCGGCAATCAAGAAGGCCCTGCCGCAGCTCCAGGCCTCCCTACCGCCGGGCATCGACGTGAAGATCACCTCGGACCGGACCCAGACTATCCAGGCCAGCGTCAAGGACGTGCAGTTCACCCTGTTGCTGACCATCGCGCTCGTGGTCGGCGTGATCGCGCTGTTCCTGCGCAAGCTCTGGGCGACGGTAATCCCGGCGATCTCCGTGCCGATCTCCCTCATCGGCACCTTCGCGGTCATGTACGTGCTGGGCTACAGCCTCGACAACCTGTCGCTGATGGCGCTGACCATCGCCATCGGCTTCGTGGTCGACGACGCCATCGTCATGGTCGAGAACATCGTCCGCCACATCGAGGGGGGCGCCACGCCGATGCGGGCGGCGCTCGACGGGGCCGGCGAGATCGGCTTCACGATCCTGTCGATCTCGATCTCCCTCGTCGCGGTCTTCATCCCCCTGTTCCTGATGGGCGGCATCGTCGGGCTGATGTTCCGCGAGTTCGCCGTCACGGTGGCGGTGTCGATCCTCGTCTCGGTGGTCGTCTCACTGACGCTAACGCCGATGATGTGCGCGCGCCTGCTTCCCGGCCATGCGGTTAAGCCGCCCGGGCGCATCTCAGGCCGGCTGGAAAGCTTCTTCACCTGGCTCAACGACCGCTACGACGACGGCCTGAAGGTCGCACTGCGCCACCGCTTCCTGACCTTGCTGACCTTCTTCGGCACCATCGTTCTCACCGGATACCTGTTCTGGACGATCCCGAAGGGCTTCTTCCCGCAGCAGGACACGGGCCTGATCGTCGGCATCAGCGAGGCGGCCCAGGACGTTTCGCCCGCCGGCATGAAGCAGTGCCAGCAGGCCATCCTCGGCATCATCATGAAGGATCCGGCCGTGGCGGATGTGGCCGGCTACATCGGCCCCGGCGGTCCGACCGTAACCGAGAACAACGGCCGGGTGTTCATCACCCTGAAGCCGAGCGAACAGCGGGACGTCACCGCCGATCAAGTTATCCGGCGCCTCTCGACAGCCCTCCACCAAGTCCAGGGCATGAAGGTCTACATGCAGGCCGCCCAGGACATCACCATTGGCGCGGTCGTCTCGAAGACGCAGTACCAGTTCACGATGACCGACATCGACCTGTCGGAACTCGACCTCTACGGTCCGAAGCTGCTCGACGCGCTGCAGAAGCTGCCCGAGCTGACCGCGGTCGCCAGCGACCAGCAATCGTCGGCGCGCATGCTCAACGTCGTGGTGGACCGCACTGCCGCCTCGCGCCTCGGCATCGACCCGGCTGCTGTCGACAACACTCTGTACGACGCATTCGGGCAAAGGCACGTCGCGCGCATCTACTTGCCGCTGAACTACTACTACGTCATCCTGGAGGTCGACCCGCACTATCAGCTCGGGCCGAATGCCCTGCAGCGGATCTATGTCAGGTCGCAGGACAACACCGCGGTGCCCCTAAGCCAGATCGCCAGGATCGAGACCGGCACGATGCCGGCGGTGATCAACCATCAGGGCCAGTTCCCGTCCGTGACGCTGAGCTTCAACCTCGCCCCGGGCGCCACCATCGGGGCCGCCGTTGCGGCCGTGCAGAAGGCGGCGGCCGACCTGCACATGCCGACTTCCGTCGCCACCGCGTTTCAGGGCAACGCCCAGGCGTTCCAGACCTCGCTCGGCTCGACGCCGCCGCTGATCCTGGCGGCCCTGTTCGCGGTCTACGTGATCCTGGGGGTGCTCTACGAGAGCACGATCCACCCCCTGACCATTCTCTCGACGTTACCCTCGGCGGGTCTCGGCGCTCTGGCGACGCTGATGCTGGTCGGGCGGCCCCTCGACATGATCGGCATCATCGGGATTATCCTGCTCATCGGCATCGTCAAGAAGAACGGCATCATGCTGGTCGACGTCGCCATCTTGCACGAGCGCGCCGGCGGGAAGTCCGCCGAGGAGGCGATCCACGAGGCCTGCCTGCTGCGTTTCCGCCCGATCCTGATGACGACGCTGTGCGCTCTACTCGGCGGCGTGCCGCTGATGCTCGGCACCGGCACGGGTTCCGAGATCCGCCAGCCGCTCGGCTACGCCATCGTCGGAGGCCTGCTCGTGTCCCAGGCGCTGACGTTGTTCACCACGCCGGTCGTCTACATCTACATGGACAAGATGAGGACCATGCTCGCCTCGCGACGTCCAGTCTGCCTACCCGCGATCCGGTGAAGGAACACAGCCCACTGCACTAAAAAGCCGCTCCCGCACCTACCGAGCCTCGACGCGGGACGACTTCTTCCGCCAAGATATGCCAGCACGAGGCCACTAGACTGCCTAGAAGCAGGCCTTTTGTCTTTTTGAGTTGCGTCAGAAGCCAGCGCGACGATGACGTCGGCTTACCTACACTATCGTCCGGAAGCGAATCGGCAGAAATCCACCCTAAGCGGCCATCCTGCTTCCGACCCAAGTCGGCCATTCAATGGTCGAAACACGGATCCCGGAAGCGGCCATTGATGGATCGCCGTCTTACGGACAGGGGTTGTATCGTGATCAACCCGAAGACAAGCTTTTGCCAAGCGGGACGTTCGCCTCAGCAGCGCCCGATAGAACATGATGGAGCAGCGCGGACCGCACCT
>NZ_JALNUL010000066.1:0-16839 GCF_026540775.1 Methylobacterium sp. GC_Met_3 | reverse complement strand
ATAGGGGGAAGTGAAGGACGTAGGGCGAGGATCGAGCCAGTCTCGGTCAGACCATCGCCTGGGCGTAGTTCAGAACGTCCGCGATCACCTCGCGGCCTTCCTCCAACCACGCCGCCCGGAGCCGGTCGGCCCGCATGTTGCTGGTCTAGGGCATGAACGCCGCCCGACGCGGATGACCGCGGAGCCACCGCTCCAGGCGCGAGACCGGCATCAGCGCGATGCCGCGGGTACGCGCGTATGCGACCGAAGCTCGATCTGTCAGCCGCGTGGTATCGGTCATTCTAAGCCGCGCAACGGCATGCTGTCTTTCTCCGGCAGGCCGCCTGGATCAGACGCCACATCGACCTAGGCTCGACGCCCGTTCGCCATGAAGGCAATCTCACAGTCACCTATGAAGCTTAAGCATATGATGGTTGAACGGGCGGAAGCGCCAGATTGCGTGCCATGGACTGCGAGGAGGGCAGGCCCGTGTTTCCCGTACCATCGAACGAAGAAGCGCGTCTCGCCGCCCTGCGGAACCTCGCGATCGTGGGCACGCAGCCCGAGCCCCACTTCGACGCGGTCTGCCGCCTCGCACGCTCGGTCTTCGCGGTTCCGACCGCCCTGATCTCACTCGTCGAGGAGGATCAGCAATGGTTCAAGGCAAAGTGCGGCTTCGACGTGGACGGCACGCCCAGGAGCATGGCGTTCTGCAACTACACCATCCTGTCTGACGAGATCCTCATCGTCGAGGATGCCGCGTCCGATCCACGCTTCTCGGACAACCCGCTCGTGCTTGGCGAGCCGCACATCCGTTTCTATGCGGGGGTGCCACTTTCACTCCGGCCAGATCTGCGGATCGGCTCGCTCTGCGTCATTGACACTGTGCCGCGGACCTTCTCCGACGAGCAGATCCGACAGCTTCACGACATGGCCGAGGCCGTCGTCGCGCATCTGCGGCTGCACGAAGCCAAGCGGGCGCAGACCGCCGAACTCGACGAGCGCCGCCGCATCACCATCGAACTGAAACAGACCAACTCCGTCCTTTCCAAGAGCAAGGCCGCTCTTCGGGCTGCGCACGATGCCCAGCGCGTCGCCGAGGCTGCCGCCGCGTTCGGGCATTGGCGCATCGACGCCGCCGATCGAACCATTGCTTGGAGTGAAGGAGTGGCGGCCGTGTTCGGCGCGCCCATGCCGCCTGACGGCATCCTCCCGCTCGACGAGCATCTCGGCTTCTACCATCCCGACGAGCGTGCGGCCCTACACGCGCGGATCGAGCGCGTGATCGCGGGCAGCGATCCCGAAACGCGCGACGGTTATCGCGGGCAGGCTCGCGTGATCCGGCCGGACGGCGAGGTGCGGATCGTCATGCTCCGCGGCGTGCCTAAGCGGGACCGGAACGGCGACGTTGAAGCCATCCACGGGATCATCCTCGACACGACGGAGCACGTGCGCGCTCAGGAGCAGCTTCGCGAGGTCGGCGAGGTTCTCGGCAGCACCCTCGACAGCATGGACCAGGGGCTCGTCGTCCTCGATGCCGACGAGCGCGTGCGCGCCTTCAACCGCAGCGCTGCCGAGCTTCTCGACCTACCCGCGACCGTTCTCCAGGAAGGGGCGTCACTGGCCAACATCCGCGATTACCACGCCGAGCGGGGCGACTTCACGGAAGTCCCGGCTGACCTCAAGCGCAAGCTGGCGAAGATGGGCCTTCAGCATCTGCCCGCCGTCTACGACCTGCCGCTGCCGAACGGGATGATCCTGGAGGTCCGGCGCTCCGATCGCGCGGAGGCGGGCTGGATCGTCACCTTCGCCGATGTCACGCAGCAGAGACTCACTGAGCGTGCGGTTCAGGAGAGCGAGCATCGCTACCGGCTGCTGGCCGAGAACTCGACCGACATCATCATCTGGTGCGATCTGACGACGCGCCGCCGGTACGTCTCTCCTGCCGTAACCGCCGTGCTCGGCTACGCGCCGGAGGACCTGATCGGCACCCGACCGCTCGATTTCGTCCATCCCGACGATGCCGAGGCGTATCGGCAGGTTCTGGATGATCTGACGAGCGGACGGGTCGAACGTACTCTGACTAGCCAACGCTACCGTCACCGGCAGGGCCACTGGCTCTGGCTGGAGATCTCGTTCAGCCTGACCCACGACGCGACGACAGGTCGAGCGGACGGGTACGTCGCGACGCTGCGCGACATCACGCAGCGCAAGGCCATGGAGGCGGCTCTTCGCGACAGCGAAGCGCGCTACCGCTCCGTGACCGAGGCGCAGTTGCACGAGGCGCGGGCGCACGCGGACTTCACCACCGCCACCAACGCGGCTATCCTGGCACAGCTTGCCGAGGGCGTCATCGTCACCGACGCCGCGGGTCGGATCACGCTGGTCAACAATGCCGCGGCCGAGATCCACGGCGTGGCCCGGCTCGACGTGGAGCCGGACGCCTACAGCGACACCTACCACCTGTACACTGAGGACGGAC
Organism: Methylobacterium sp. GC_Met_3; assembly: GCF_026540775.1. NCBI lineage: Bacteria > Pseudomonadati > Pseudomonadota > Alphaproteobacteria > Hyphomicrobiales > Methylobacteriaceae > Methylobacterium > Methylobacterium sp. GC_Met_3. The sequence continues at coordinate 14,378 of NZ_JALNUL010000066.1, read as the reverse complement.
GGCCCCACCCCTCCCGCGACCTGCCGCTCGTCCGCGCTGTCAGCGGGCAGATGGTGCGCAACGCGCGCTGGCGGGTGCGACGGCCGGACGGCACCGAGGTGCTCGCCATCGGAAACGCGCAACCGCTGCTCGACCAGCAAGGCGCGCAGATCGGCGCGGTCCTCACCGTGCGCGACGATACAGCGCGTGATGCGGCCGAGACAGCCCTGCGCGATCTGAACGCCAGTCTCGCGCAGCGCGTCGCCGAGCGAACCCGTGAAGCCGAGACGGCGCGCGAACTGGCGGAGGCGGCGAGCCAAGCGAAGTCGGAGTTCCTGGCTTCGATGAGCCACGAGATCCGCACCCCGCTCAACGGTGTGATTGGGTACGCCGACCTCCTGTGCGAGGAGCCGAGTCTGAACCTCGGTGCGCGCCAACACGCCAAGCGCATCCGTATCGCAGGCGCCGCGCTGCTGACCGTGGTCAATGACGTGCTCGACTTCTCGAAGCTTGAGGCCGGGCAGGTCGAGATCGTGCCGCGGCCCTTTGCGGCTGCCGCGCTGATCGACACCACGGTCTCGATCGTGCGGGGCTCAGCCGAGGCGAAGGGGCTGACGCTCAGCGTCAGATTCGACCCTGTCTTGCCTGAGTGGTTGCTGGGTGACGAGGACCGGCTGCGGCAGGTGTTGTTGAACCTGCTCAACAACGCCGTGAAGTTCACGGCGCGGGGCCGGATCGACCTGTGCGTTTCCGCGGATGCGATGAGAGGCGATGCAGTCCAACTGCGTTGCTCAGTCCGGGATACCGGCATCGGCATACCTGCGGAGAAGCGCGACCGCCTGTTCCAGCGCTTCAGCCAAGTGGATGGCTCGATCGGGCGCGACTACGGCGGCAGCGGGTTGGGTCTAGCGATCTCGAAGGCGCTCATCGAGCGCATGGGTGGGACCATCGGGGTCGAGAGCGAGGCGGGCCACGGCTCGAACTTCTGGTTCGCGCTCGATCTATCCCTGGCTACCGAACCGGCGATCGACGCGGGGTCGCCGCGCGTGGGCAGCGTCTTCGCGGGTAGGCGCCTGCTTCTGGCTGAGGACGTGCCGCTCAACCAGGATCTCGTTCGAGCAATCCTGGAGCGAGCCGGGCACGCAGTGGACGTGGTCGGCGATGGTGCGGCGGCGGTGGCGGCCGTGCAGGCGGAAACCTACGATCTTGTGCTGATGGACGTGCATATGCCGGGCCTCGACGGTATGTCTGCCACGCGGCAGATCCGGGCGCTCGGCGGCGTGGTATCGCGGGTGCCGATCGTGGCGCTCACCGCGAATGTCCTGCCGCAGCAAGTCGCCGAGTTCCAAGCGGCGGGCATGGACGACCACGTCGGCAAGCCCTTCCGGCGTGATGCACTTCTGACTGTCATCGATCGCTGGACGATCGGTGGTGACGAGAGTGGCGTCTCGCATCCGACCATCGATCCCTCGGTGTTCGCGGACCTAAAGGAAATGGTTGGTCACGAACGCATGGCCGGTCTGTTGACGATGCTGGCGGATGAACTCGCCCAGCGGTTCGGGTCCTCGTCGCTGGCGCATGATCGTGATCGCGTCGCCCGGGATGCTCACGCGATGGTTTCGGCGACGAGCATGGTCGGCTTTTGCTCGTTGTCGGACCTGTGCCGCAGTGTCGAGGAGGCGTGCCGGTCCGGGTACGCCTACGAACCGTTGCTCGTCGAGTTGTGTAGTCGGAGCGCCGACACGATCGCGGAGATTGCCCTCCTCCGCGCAGCATGAACGACTAAGCTCAAGACACGAGATCGAAGCACTTTTCAACCACGAAACGGTACGGGTCCAGGCGGCGCCCGCCCCCTGTTGGCAGGCAGGGAACAATACCATGCGCGTGCTGCTGATCGAGGACGAAACTAGGGCAGCATCGTGGCGTACTTGAAAGTGTGCATCTGAAATCTCGATCCAGGCCCCACGCAATGATGCGGGGCAACTTGAGGATCTTTAGGACCACCGGCGACCCAGAGTCGAAATTAAAACGCCGCGCCGGAAGCGGTGACTTCCTGTACTCTGCGGCATCCACCCGTTGATGAAGCTTGCTGTCCACGTGCAGTAGGCGATCGAGGCCAATGCTCCGGAAACGGCCGAGCCTGTCTCAGATCACCGGCAGGTAGCGTCAGACACGCGATGCACCCGAGCGTTGACGATAGCCTAACTGATTTGCGGCATATCCGGCGATCCGAGCCGCGTGTCGGCTCCATTCCGCCTGCCCTCGCGCTCGCATCCTGCTCGGAGCCGCCATGCCCGCCTATCGCGAGACGCCTGTTTTGGTCGTCGATGACGTGCTGTTGATCATCGAGGTCGTGCGAACCGTGCTCGGGCAACTCGGCTTTCGCGATGTGGACGCCGCTCGCGATGGAAGCGACGCGCTGGTCCGGATGCACAAGCGCCGGTATGGGCTCGTGATCTCCGACTGGAACATGGATCAGGTCACCGGCTACGAGCTTTTGCGTCGGGTGCGGGCAGATCCGGATCTGCGCGAGACGCCGTTCCTGATGATGACCACGAAGGAACAAGCGCATTGCTTCGAAGCAGCCCGCCGGGCAGGCGTGAATGGCTGCTTGATCAAGCCGTTCAGCCCTGCGGCCCTGCGCAAGGCGATCGAGGATGTCTGGCCCGCCGATCATTTCCCGACAGGCAGTAGCAGTGTGAGCGCGACCTCTCTGCTGTAGGCGTCCCAACGCTCAGGCCGACCGTCAGATCACCGGCTAGTTGCCCTGAACGATCGCCGTCCCGAACAGAGCCTCGTGCCCGACGTAGTACAGGGTGGCACCCTCAGGCTGTCGCACGCCGGGTACGGCCAAGTGGATCCGGAGCAGGAGACGGTTCCGGTCGCCGAGGATTGGGTTGCGCCGGGTCAGGGCCAGTATCGCCGGATTGCAGTCTGGGAACGACATGAAGTCCGCAGTCGTGCTCTTACAAGTGCCGTCCGTCATCTGCGCTCAGTTACAGCAAGGGTCGGATCAGGACGCGCTTCGGGAACGAGCATGGTGCGCTGCGATTTTGATTGTGCAGTGCAGCGTCGATCGGACCACCAAGATTTTGCCTCCTCACCCTAAGCCACAGTCCAATCCGCAAACCTGCGAGGTGAAGATCGCAGGCTCCTGGCACCTCGTCGGTTTGGACGCAGCGATGACCGCTCATCTCTCCGCGCCGAAGCGCTGTCCTGTCTGCCACGGATTGATCGCGATCAACGCGATAGGGCGACCACCCCGGCGCCGGTTCGTGCATCGAAAGGCGCACACGGGATGCCCACGAAGTCCAAGCAACTACTCGGGCATACCTCGACGGCATCCCGAGTCGGTCACGTAGGCGCTCCTCGCAGAGGCTGGTCGTCTATCGATCGCGGGCATGGTCTCGGCGCGTCATGCGCAAGCGCGTGATCACACACGTGGCCGTCCTGCTAAGGCGCCTCCCCAACAGCACAGGACCAATCATGTTGGGGAGTTCTCCCGGCGTGAGACAGATATCACCTCGAACGTCGTGCCGACCTCCGCAATCGTGTCCGTCCTGACGATCAGCGGGTATTTCGGCGTGGGCATGTGATCCGGTTCGTTGACACTCTGATCGCCATCAGACCCGTGGCCGCCTACCCGTCGCTCGCTACAAACGGATGCCCGCTGGCGAAGACCGCTGCCGTGCGCTGAGGCTCGGTCTGGCGCGGCGACCAGCAACATCACTGACGTTGCCGGAGCGGCTGAGAAGACCGGGAGGCTCTAAAAAAATGCGCGGGGCAGCCTCGGAGTGGTCGCGGCGATCTGAGGGACTACGCACCGTGGTCGCCCATTCCGCGCAACTGTTCGGGCCGCCTGAGCCGCGACTCACGGGGCTAACGGTGTTGCGTCCACCACCAGCCCCAACGGCCGCTTCCGACCTCCTGGGCGGCCTTCCACCTGCTGCGGTCGCGCCGTACCGCCCGCGCCGAGCAACCGTGTCACAGGCCAGCACTAAGCAATGCTCGAACCAGCATCCGGTAGACGAGCGGCGCGCGTGACTTCTTGATCACACCCAGCGCGTTGCGCATGACTGAATACAGGTTTGTTGATCCGATATCGCTCTCGATTTTGCAGTATATCGACTATGTCTTATGCCCATCTGCGTTATGGTGCGTCGCACGCGAAGCATGCCGCAACGCACAAATCTGTGGTTCACTCCGGTCACTGGTCTCCCGACCGGCTCATCCGGAGATGGATATGCGCTCGACCCTCACCTTCGCCGTCATCGTCGCGTCGCTCGCTGCTGGGTCCGCCTCGGCTGATGAGCGCCTACACATCATACCGCCGCTCTACCGCGATCACGCTCGAAGCACCCAGGCGGTGCGGCACAGCAGTGACCTGATCACGACACCACAGCCGGTCCGCGCCCCGACCCCGCTGGACGTGGAGCCTATGAAGGCCGGAACCGAGATCGTAGCTTCGGCCCGCTGACGCACGGGAGTAGGCTGCGCTCACGTGTTCCGTTGCGCTCGTCAAAGCCGAGAGCCTTCGCTCGGTTTCGGGACGGCGTTCGCCGTGAGCCTGCTTCGGGGACGACGCTGGTTTTGTGGTCTGGACAGCGCGCTGACCCATAGGTGAGCCAGGGCGCGTTCGGATGACACGCGGCCGAGCTACGGCAGGCGCCGCCGGGAGACCACGCGGTCAGAAGCGGGGTTGCGCAACACAGACTGGGACGGCGCCATCGCCCAATCTGATCACCGACCGGCCCCTGGTCATCCTGCGTCAGGTCCGTTCGGCAACCGCTTGTACAAGGGCCAGAAGGCGGTGGCGTTCCTCAAGATCACCGATGCGTCTGAAGGCATGCAGCAACGCGGCGCAATCCCGGTCGAGATCAGCCGCCCCATCTCCGTGAGCGCCTCGCCCTAACGTAACAGCATTCGGTGGTTGATACAGCGCCGCCTGCGGCACCTGTAGCGCGTCGGCGATGCGGCTCAGAAGCTTGCTGTGCCGCGTTCCCTTCGAGGACGCAGGATAGCCGGAGCGGTCTTCGTCCGGTGCGCCTGGAACAGGCATGCTGTGAGGAGGTGTCTTCGAGCCCATCCAGCGCCTCCCATCGAGCAGCCAGTTCTATGCTGGGCCTCTTGTATACAGACGGCGACAAAAGATGGAGTGTCGTACACGCAACAGTGGCGTCTGTTTCAAGAAAATCGCATTGAGGTTGTATGACATTACCGTGTACAAGATGACCACCTCATGTGCGAATGCAGGGACCCGAAATGCCCAAGCGTGCCTCCCTCGGTGGTCAGACCTGTCCTGACGCATTCCAAACTGCGCTCGACGCACTCGACGTGATCGGCCGTTGGGAATGGAACGCGACGACCGACAAGGCATGCTCTGACACGTTCGTGGCGCTGCTGTTCAATCTCGACCCGATCGCGGCTGAGGACGGTGTACCGCTCACGGCATACCTCGACGCCGTCCACGCCGAAGACCAGGACCGCGTTGTCGGCTTGATCCGTCGCAGTGCTCAAGAAGGCAGCGCCTACCTAACCGAATACCGGGTGACCTCAGCCGATGGCCGGACCCGCTGGGTGCTTGCGCGTGGCCGCTTCACCAACGATCACCACGGCCGACCGCTCGGCGGTAGCGGCATCCTCGTGGACATTACCCGGATGCGAATGTCTGAGGGCACGTTCAACGAGGTTGAGACTACCTCGGCCGTCCTGCCTTTAGATCGGGCGGCCGACCATGCCATTGCGGCCCAACAAGCGATCGTGGATTTGCGGGATCCGGAGCTGAAGGCCCACGCGGACAAGCTGCTGATGGCGCTGGGCCGCAAACTTGCCCAGCGGGAGGTTCAGGACCGCCGCAAGCGCATGAACTGAGTGAGAGCCCCGCCACCCAGTTCGTTCAAAGGCTGACGGGGCTCGGTGCCGTTCCTCACGGCAAAGGGCCAGAACGCGACGCGGCCCGGGAGTAGGATGAGGATGGCAGTTAGCCGACTTCAAGCGGCGTTGGCTCATCGTCAGGTCGTAATGACACCCGATGGAACTACCTCTGGATTATTTGCGCCGCCCTGCGCCTATTGACGACCATGGCGCTCGGCTGGGGCTCCCACCGGAACTCAGAGAGCAGGCGGCCATCAGCGAGGAAGATACCCTGCCAGCCGAATTTGCCGACGATGATTGTCACACGGCAGCGGCCCTCATCACGGCCGTACCCACGATCAAGGCGGCTATCGATGTGGCCGAGAATAGCTTGCCGCCGTAGAGCGTACTCTTCCATCCCGAGCCGACGAGCTTGTTCGGCTGGTGTGATCAGCCAACCGCCCTGCTCATCAAGTTCCAGACGCACGCACTTATCCTCCGCGAGTCGAGAGTACAGTGCAGACACCGGTCCGAACGGTCAGGCGGCGGGTCTAGCAGCGCCTCCTGGTCCCGATTAGAGCCAAGCCACCGGGGCCTCCCCATACTGGTACACTGCTTGCGTGCAGATCTTGTATGGAAGCTTGATCCGCATGCAGAACTCTGCCGCTGCAAACTCGATCGACCGCATCATCGTGGATGCCATCCTTGCCGGTCGTATCTCGGCAGGGACGCGCCTCGGGGAGCAGTGCCTCGCCACCCTGTTCTCGGTTTCGCGCACGGTCACAAGCGAGGCGCTGATCCGCTTGGATGCGCGAGGTATCGTTCAGGTGAGCGCGCGCCGTGGCTGGTTCGTGATCAAGCCGTCCTTCGAGGAGGCTCAGGAAGCCTTCCAGGCCCGTCAGGCCAAAGAGATGGGCATCCTCATGGCCGTCCATTGACTCGGGCCTGAGGTGGTGGACAGGCTGCGGGCGCACATCGTTCAGGAACGTGAGGCCATCGCATCCGGGGACCTGGAGGCTCGCAGCTTCCTGCTCGGCGACTTTCACGTCTGCCTCGTCGAGGCGCTCGGCAATCGCGTGCTCGCCGAGATCCTGCGCGATCTCACCGCGCGCACGATCCTGATCTCGGCGCTCTATCAGTCCAGCCACGACGCGACAGTCTCCTGCGACGAGCACGAGGCGATTACAGACGCGCTCGCCGAGGGTGACCTGAAGCGGGCCGCCGACCTCATGGTCTCTCACATCGGCAACGTCGAGGCAGGGCTCACGCGTGCCAAAGACGACGATCCACTGACCAGCCTTCGTCAAGCCCTGAAGCTCTCGAAGACGCGAGACTAAGAGCGGGCTCGGCCAAGCCAAACAAGAAACGACGCCACCGACTTGTGTTCTGCGTATCCCCACAAGCTACACATTGAGGAGATCACGTGATGTCGGTCCCATCCATACCTGTCGCCACGTCGGAGAAGGTGCGCCAGCCGCTCTACAAATCGCTGTTCCTCCAGGTCGTCGTCGGTCTCGTGCTCGGCATCGTGCTGGGCATGGTCACACCCGAGTTCGCGCAGCAACTGAAGGTGCTGTCCGACGCATTCCTGAAACTCATCTCGATGATCGTCGCGCCGATCGTATTCTGCGTCGTCGTGCACGGTATTGCTGGAACAGGTGACCTTAAGAAGGTCGGTCGCGTCGGCGTCAAGGCGCTGGTCTACTTCGAGGCGATGACCACTGTCGCGCTGATCCTCGGGATCGTGCTGGCCTACCTCGTTGGTCCCGGCCACGGCATGAACATCAACACCGCCACCCTCGACGGCAAGGCGCTCAGCACCTACACCGACAACGCCAATAAGCTGCATACCGGCGGCTTCTCCAGCTTCCTGCTCAACATCATCCCGACCACCTCGTTCGACGCCCTGGCGCGCAACGACGTGCTCCAGGTCCTGTTTTTCGCCATCATCTTCGGCGTCAGCCTCGCCCTGTACGGCGGACCTCAAGGGCAGAAGGTCACCGACTTGATCGACGCGATCTCGGGCGTGCTGTTCAAGGCGATGGGTCTGATCGTGCGCACAGCCCCGCTCGGCGTGCTGGGGGCGGTGGCCTACACGGTCGGCAAGTACGGCGTCGGCTCCCTCACGCAGTTGCTGTCGCTCGTCGGCCTGTATTACGTCGCCGTGGCCGTCTTCGTGCTGGTCATCCTCGGTGGGGTGATGCGGCTGGCGGGCGTGAGCATCATCAAGTTCCTGGCCTATCTGCGCGAAGAACTCACCATCGTGCTGGGCACCGCCTCGTCCGACGCGGTGCTGCCACAGATCATGCGCAAGCTGGAGTACATGGGCGTAAAGCCGTCCGTGGTTGGCCTCGTGGTGCCCACCGGCTACTCGTTCAACCTCGACGCGTTCTCGATCTACCTGACGCTGGCTGTGGTGTTCATCGCGCAGGCGACCGGCACGCCGCTGTCGCTTGGCGACCTCCTGCTGGTGCTCGGCATCTCGCTGGTCACTTCGAAGGGCGCGCACGGCGTACCGGGCTCCGCGATCGTCATCCTGGCCGCCACGCTGAACGCCGTACCATCGATCCCGGCGATCGGGCTCGTGCTGGTGCTATCGGTGGACTGGTTCATCGGGATGGCGCGCGCGGTTGGCAACCTGATCGGCAATTGCGTCGCGACCGTCGTGGTGGCAGCTTGGGAGGGCGACCTCGACAGGGCGCGTGCGCATGCCGTGCTCGACAGCCCGCCGCCGGACCTCGCGGTGATCTCGGCGGCCCAGCAACCCGCCTGACTTGAAAGAGGCAACCCCGTGCGGTCCCAAGCGGTCCGCACGGATCTATGTGCATCGGCAAGAAGGCGGGTGGATGTCGTTCAAAGGCCAGGGCTGCGGCAGGGCGCGCAACCTGTCGCCTTCGAGATCGTCTGAAAAGCTGGATCCGGCGAGCGTGAAGCGTTCGTGTCAAGCTGAGGACAAGGATCTCCTCGCTCGGATCCTGCACTGATCCCGACGAAGTAGCCCATCTCGGAAACGTGGAGTGGTCTCATGGCGAGGAAGCCCGTGCAGATAGCCGCCGATCAGACCGTGAAGCCGCCCGAGGCAGAGATCGAAGGGGGGCAGTCCACTGAGCTTGCGGTCGCCACCGTCCGCACCGTGGACCTGGAGACCACAAAGACCCGCTCCGAGCATGACCTGCTCGGTGACGGCGACGTTCCGGCCGACGCGCTCTGGGGCATCCACACCAAGCGCGCAGTGACGAACTTCCCGATCACGGGCGTGCCGGTCGGCCACTTCCCAGAATTCGTCCGGGCGCTCGCGCTGGTGAAGCAGGCTGCTGCGCGCGCCAACCGGCGTCTCGGCTACCTGGAGCCGGACAAGGCCGATCTGATAGACCGGGCTTGCACCCTGGTCGCCGAGGATCGCAGCTACGACGCGGCCTTCGTGGTCGATGCGATCCAGGGCGGAGCGGGCACCTCCACGAACATGAACACCAACGAGGTGATCGCCAACGTGGCGCTGGGCCTGATGGGGAGGAAGCCGGGCGACTACGCCGCGCTCCACCCCAATGACGACGTGAACATGGCCCAGTCCACCAACGACGCCTACCCGACTGCCTTGCGGCTGGCGGTGATCTTCGGGACGCAGCCGCTGGTGAAGGCGCTGGACGACCTCGCCTACGCGTTCAAGGGCAAGGCCGTGGAGTTCGCCGACGTGCTCAAGATGGGCCGCACCCAATTGCAGGACGCCGTGCCGATGACGCTCGGCCAGGAGTTCGACGGCTTCCACGCCACCATCAAGGAGGACGTGGCGCGCCTGGGCGAGATCGCCGGGCTGTTCCGCGAGGTGAATCTCGGGGCCACCGCCATCGGCACTGGCATCAACGCGGACCCGCGCTACGCCGCGCTGGCGGTCGAGGAACTCTCGCGCGTCTCCGGCCAGCCGATGGTGCTGGCCTCGAACCTGATCGAGGCGACCTCGGATCTCGGTGCCTTCGTGCTGTTCTCCGGAACCTTGAAGCGGGTGGCGGTGAAGCTGTCGAAGATCTGCAACGACCTGCGGCTGTTGTCCTCCGGCCCGCGCACCGGCTTCGGCGAGATCCGATTGCCTGCCGTGCAGGCGGGCTCTTCGATCATGCCGGGCAAGGTCAACCCGGTGATCCCAGAGGTGGTCAACCAAGTCGCCTACATGGTCATTGGGCAGGACCTCACCGTGACGCTCTGTGCCGAGGGCGGCCAGCTTCAACTGAACGCCTTTGAGCCGACGATCGGCTACTGCGTCCTATCCAGCTTGCGCATGCTGACGGCAGCGGTGGACACGCTGACGAAGCGCTGCGTTGAGGGCATCGAGGCCGACCGCGAGCGCTGCCGCGCCCTGGTCCAGGGCTCGATCGGGCTGGTCACCGCGCTTGCGCCGACGCTCGGCTACGAGGCGAGTTCGCGGGTGGCGCAGCGCGCGCTCAAGGAGAACCGCCCGGTGGCCGACCTCGTCTTAGAGGAGGGCCTGCTCACAGCCGAGCAACTTAATAAGCTTCTCGAACTGGAAGCGATGATCCAGCCGACGCGGCGCCAGAGGGTGGCCACCTCGCCATAAGGAGGGACAATGCGGGCGCGCCGATCACGGCGCAGACCGTGAACTGCCTATGAATGTTCGTGGCTGCCGCAACAGCACGTCGTCTGCTTGGACGCATTGAAGCGAGGACGTGCGCGTCCAATTCCCAATTGCGACTAGGCGTCGGGGTGCCGAAGACCATGATCGTGGAGATCGAGTGCTGAGCGGCTGCTCAAACTCGTCCGGGAGATCACTGCCGACCAGGGCGGGCGCGAAGGCCGCGGAGGCAACGGGGTGTGCGGAACTTTTGCGCGGCCTACGAGGCCGAGGTGTTCGGCGGTAGCACCAAGACAGCGTGGATGACTTCCACCTTGATCGTGAGCTTTGCCCAGCGGTCATAGACGCGCTGTAGCTCAAACAATCGCTTCCAGAAGAGCGCCTGCACGGGGTCATGCAATGATGAGCAGGACGGCACGTTGCTGCGCCGTCCCGGCCCAGAGTTATGGCTCAGGCGGCTTCTGCCAAGGGCGCTGACGACGGCGCATCCATGGCCCGCAGGTACACGTCGAGCAAGGTCTCCTGCTCGTCGCGCTCGTCCTTGTCCTGCTTGCGGATCTTCAGGATCTCCTTGAGCACCTTCACGTCCGGGCCCTCGCCCTTGGCTTAAGCTTCGAACAAGCCGAGCCTTCGGTCTTCGCCCACGGTTGCGCATCGAGGGCGCGCGACCGCAGGCTCCAGTATCGACAGATCACGCCGCCAGCTTACCCTGACGCTTCCCGGCCGACTGCCGTTCGAACGTCGCGTTCGTGAGCCGGATCTCGCGCTCGGTCAGCTTCGAGGACTTGGGCAGGAGCCGAACGTCGGCGATATCGGCCGCCGCCATCTTCTTGCGCCAGTAGGCCACCTTCGAGCGCTCCGCGTCCGACATCGCCCCTTCTCCATCGAGGCTGCGAACCGGCTCGTCGATGATGACACCGGGCACGTGCTCGATCCTGCCCCCGAGACGCCCGTGCAGGTACTCCGCCTGCCGCTTCGAGAACACGTAGATCACGACCGGCTCGGCAGACGCAAAGTCGCGCAGCACGCACCGCATCACGAATTGGTACAGGGCGTTGTACTCCCGCCAGTCAATCAGTTCCTGCGCCGTCATCCCGCACACCTCGCGGAGCGTGCCGATCTCAAACTGGCTGGCCTTCATAGCCGCCAGCCACGCCACGCGCTTGTAGTGCTGAAGATCGTTGCGCCCGTGAGCCTTCGGGCTGATGTAGTCGCGCTGATCGAGCTTGGCCTTCGCGCGCAGGCGCTCGTTGGCCGTCCAAAGCACCGGCTCGGCATCCGCGTCCTCCTTAATCCAGCCGCTCACCGCCTCCAGAGGCGTGTCGCCCTCGCGGAACCGGGTGATCGAACTGTCCCGATGTTGCGAGAAGTACCGGATCGTCACCCGGTCGGCGGTCGGCACGAGGCGCTGGCGACGCTCGAATTCGATGGCCTCAAAGCCCACGCCCCACTTCTCGGACCACGCCTTGACGGTGACGGACTTCGTCGCCTCGTCGCCGAGCAGGCGCACAGCCTTGAAAGCGCTGAGGTTCAGGGGGGAGACGATGGCGAAGAACTCCAACCGGCCGCCCTCGGCCGGATCGTCCCACGCCTTGCGCTTCACCCAGACGAAGGTGTTGGCCTTCGCCAGCAGCACGCACAGGCCGTGGTGGACCTTGTCGTAGTCATCCACGTCCGTCGCGCGGGCGAGGTTACGACCGGCGCCGGTCAGCCCAAGGCTGTAGCAGGCACCGTCCTCGGCTTCGGGACGCACGTACTTGCACAGCACGTCGCGGTGGTTGGCGGCATCGATCCGGAACACCTCGAAAATGTCCGGGACCTCATCGTACACGATGGTGCAGTCACCCCATTGGGACCAGTCCATCTGCGCCGCCGCGGCCTGCGTCACGAACACGAGGGCGGGCTTGCCCGCCGGTTCTTCGTCGAGCCTCTTGCGGATGCCGAACAACTGGAGCGGCACGCGCAGGTCGTGGCGCTGGCTGTGCGCCACCTCGATGCGAAAGCGGACGGCCGTGCGAGGTCCGGCGATCTCGAAAAACTCCTGACGGCGCTTCTCGATGGTCTCAATCTTGTCCACCACGTAGACGGCCCGGCCACCTTCGCGGGCGATGCGGGCGAGTTCGTCGTGGGTCTTGCCCTCTCCGCACTCGCCCTCCTTGACGAGCACGGTCAGTCCGGTCTCGTCCGTGTCCACGATCGAGGACCAGTCCTCCTCGGTCTCCTCGGCCGGGAGGTCCATGATCCAGTCCATCAGGTCGGCGGCCTTCTGCTCGCCATGCACCCGGATGAAGTGGTCGCCGTCAGTAGCGTCGATCTGGCGGAGCAGCCGGTCCACCTCGCCGTAGCTGAGCTTGCCGCCGGTCTTGGCCCACACCATGCCGAGGAGCGAGCGCATGGTCTCGTAGTGGCTGCTCCCGACGACGCACGTCGCGTAGAGGTTCTGCCACGCCGGGTTAAAGACGGCAGGGTTGTCGATGCCGATCTCGGGCCGAACGTTGCGGTTGGCACGGCGCTCACGGGCGGCGGCCATCTGGGCAGGCGTCCGCTGCGCCCGCGGCGGACGCGGCTCCTTCTGAACGAGGTACGGCGCCCAACAGCCGGAGTGCTCCTCCTGAAGAAGCTTTTGCTGGGCCAGGGCATCGTCCACGCCCATCGGCCGCGCGTGAAGCCGCTCAACGACCGTCGTGGTGTGGGGCGGCGCGAACAGGAAGTCGCCCGGATCGTAGATCGAAAAATCGGCCTGCTCGCCGAACGCGACCGCGTTCAGCCACACGGCAATCCGCAGCATCTCGGTGCGGGTGAGATCGCGGTCGGTGTCGATGACGACCCGGAACTTCGGCTTTTCGGCCGTGTGGCCGAAGCTCGTGTACATGAAGTAGGAGTAGCCCATCGCGCCGAGGGCGGCGGCCACGTCCTGCATCGAGATGATCGGGCGGCCGGTGTTGGCGTTGTCCACGTCGGCGATGAAGACGGAGAGCACCTCCGCCTCCGCCGCGCCCGACCGCCACTCGCCGCGCTTCGTGAACGACCGTCCGGTCGAGCGGTTGGTAAAGGTCTGCTCGGTGACCTCGTAGAGGGTCGGCACCCAGCCGTAGGTCTCGGCCTTGTTGGCCTGCGCCTTCGGATAGTGCAGCTTGACGATGGTGTGGTCGCGAAGGGCAACAAACGACGGCAGATCGTGAGAGTCGGTGATCCACCTCATGTCGAGGCGAGAAAGGCCGGTCGTCTCGTCGGCAAAGATGCGCGTGAAGTCGCTCACGCAATAGGTGCGTTGGGTCACGAAAATTGCTTTCCTGAAATGGATGTTGCGCCTCAAAACGAGGCTCGCTGATCGTAGTATGGCCCATACAGAGCCGTCGATATTTATCTCACGTCGAAAGATATTGAAGGCCAGATCCGGCCCGGATACCGTGAGACTTTCAGCACGAAGAGGTATTTCTACATGAGTAAGTCTTTTGCTTGTCGGGCCAAGCCTACTGCACCTCGGATCCGCTACCCCGACGTTTGGTCCGCGATCCGCGCGCTCTCGCGCATCCACAGCGGGATTAAGGGGCAGAGCGTCCCCGCTGAGGTGATGGACTTCTACATCGCGATGAAGGGCGGGGACCGTCACCGGCCGGACATGCTGAAGAAGGTCGTGCTGTCGATGGCCGATGCGATCCAGAATGACGTTCGTAATCGTCGGACCTTGTACGACCTCGCGATGACGCGCCTCGCGAGCAAGGTTTTGTCGCTGAAACCCGATCGCTTGGAGCAGTGGCTTCAGGGCCACCCGCGGCGGGCGGCGTTCATGCCCAAGTCGAGCATCACGCGGGCGGAGTGCCTTCGGAAGGCGTGGTTGGAGGAGGGCCGCGAAATCATCGCTGACGTGTTCGACTACGCTGATGCGATGACCCGCACGAGGTTCTGATCAAAGTCTAAGATCCTTGGCCGCCCTGCCTTGGTTCTCATCGCCATCTCA
>NZ_JALNUL010000065.1:0-17012 GCF_026540775.1 Methylobacterium sp. GC_Met_3 | reverse complement strand
GCCGCCATGACTGTGTTCAGACGCGTGCGAACAGATCCAGCTGCGTCACCGACATGCGAGCGGGTGACCGCGGGCGGAGAGCGGCCCGCAGCGACTTCGACATAGGAATGATCGGTAGGCCAGTCCCAGGTTTGCCATTGAGCACGGCACCGGCGATCCGGCAGCCGTCGCCGTGGTGGAATACGTTGGCGGTGTGAGACCCGGCCCGTAGGATCTCCTGCACCAGCACCTCGTCCACGCTCATTCCGGAAACAGCCATCAGCAGACACGGCAACCCCGCAGCCTCGACTTCAAACGACCGGAACTCTGCGGCGCGCTGTCTCCAAACTTGCCGCACGGCGCCGGCGCTGGTTTGGGCGAACGGGTTGGGTGCTGCTTGCGTCGCTGCGTCGCCGACGAAGGCTGCGATGATTTCACGGTCGGCGATGTGGTTGGCCATGAACAGTGAAGTGGCGAGCTGGCGTTGGCTGATCGGCCTTTCATTCACGTCGGCCGCCCCGTTCCTGTGAACCCCATCGCCTTTGCTCCATAACGGGAGAGCGGCAGCCGGATAGGGCGTGAAGGACACGCCGGAGCACTCCCGGTAGTTCCAGGTGAAGCGTTCACTGCTCCTCGGTCGCGCGCATCGCAGCCTGCACCCGCCGGATCGTGGCTCGACTGGCCTTGAGCTCGCGCGCGACCGCCGAGGCGCCCTGACCATCGCGTAGCCGTTGCTCAACTAGACGGCGTCGCTCTTCGCTGAGGCTTGCAGGACGTCCGATGGCTTTACCCTCGACGCGTGCTCGCGCCAGACCTGCCTGAGTTCGTTCGATCAGCAAGTCGCGCTCGAACTCGGCGACCGCGTTGATCACACCCATGGTGAGCTTGCCCGTCGAGCTGGTAAGATCGACGCCGCCGAGGGCGAGGCAGTGCACGCGCACACCGATCTTGTCTAGCTGCGCGACGGTCCCGCCAACATCCATCGCGTTGCGACCTAACCTATCGAGTTTGGTCACGATGAGAACATCACCGTCTTCGAGCCGATCGACAAGGCGGGTGAAGCCGCGCCGTTGTGAAGTAGCAACGCTCCCCGACACCGTCTCGGTGATCACTCGCTTGGCTTCGACCTGAAAACCGGCGGCCCGGATTTCCTCGCGCTGATTGTCGGTGGTTTGTCCGAGAGTAGACACTCGAAGGTAGGCGAACGTGCGCGGCATGGTCGAAGTCCGGCCGAAATGGTTGGCCGAAAATAAACTCCGGCCGAAACACACGCAAGGCTATGTTTCGTGCGGGTCTCCGCCGGTGGCCGAAACCGCTCGGTTCCGGCCAGCCATCCCAGTGGGCAGATCCTATGATCAAGGGTATCGGGGCGTAGGCTCCGGACGCACGTGAGCATCAACACGAGTACTGATAGGCGAGGTCTGGTAACGACATCCGGCCCATCCATCGCCTCGGCCAGCATGGTCGCCCACATGAACGACAGTCCGATGGAACAGGGGGTAAGACCCAGATCCGTGATCACCTTCTCAAAACCGCTCCTCATGATCGGCAAGGCGGCGTGAAACGCGTCGTAGTTCTGCACGTCGCTTCGGAGATAACAACGAAAGCCTCCTAACGGCTGAGATGGGCACCAAGCCGAATGTCCACTCCTGCCGGCGAAATCGATTTTTTATGACTTAGTCTGGCCGAAAGCCGCCGGTCAGCTTCTGGGGGGAGCGACCGAATAAGCGGACAGTCTCCTACCGACCCAGTGCTGAACCTGGGAGCGTCCGCTTCTAGGCTTTCAGTAAAGCAGGGGCCTACGACCGGAACGGATAGAAAGCATTCCTTAAAGCCGAACCTCTTGCACGTCCGCAAGAACCTCGAAGCGGACCATCAGAGGCGCCCTTCGCGTAGGCGTGGCTTACTGAACTGAGTCCAAGGAGGGTTACTTGGTCAGGAGGCTCGACACACCTTCAGTGCCCGTCGATGCATCGTCCCGAGGTAGCAGCGCAAATGCCGCGTAGGTGTGGTCCAGGAACCGCTCGAACGCTGCCGTCAGCAAACTGTCCTTGCGATAGACAAGCAGCGTCTGAACGCTGCCGGCACCATCCGGGAGTGCATGGATCGATATCCGCCCGGACCGCTGCATCGGTGCGGCGACGACGCGCGGGAGCAGCGACACGCCCATCCCCGCCTCGACGCAGCCGATGATCCCGTCCAGCGTGCCGAAATCCATCCGGCGGACATGCACCAAGCCGTGGGCCGCCAGAAGCCCTTCGAGGCGCAGCCGGTAAGAGCACCCGGTCTTGAACACCAGCACCCGCGCCTCGCGCTTGCTCGCCAGCAGGGCCAGTATCTCATCGTAGCTCTGGATCTTCGCTCCAGCCACGAGCACCAGCTCTTCTTCCAGCACCGGAATCGTCGCCAAATTGTCTTGGCTGATTGGTCCTGCGACGAAGGCTGCCTCAATCTTCCGGTCGAGGACGGACGCGATCAGCGCCTCGGTTGGTCCCAGTTCCAGTTCGATGTCCACCTCGGGATAATGAGCGGCATAGTCCGTCAGGAGGCGCGGCAGACGTAAAGCCGCGGTGGTCTCCATCGAACCGAGGCGCAGAAGACCCTGTGGCGTCTCGTCGGACAGCACCGCCTGCTCGGCATCGGCCAGCAGCCGACCGACCTGCATCGCATAGGGCAGCAGCCGCTCGCCGGCTCGGGTCAGGGTCACTCCTCGGGTGCCACGGTAGAACAGCTTGATGTGCAGCGCCTGTTCGAGAGCACGGATACGTCCGGTGACGTTGGACTGCACGGTGTTGAGAGCTGCGGCCGCTCGGCCAATCCCACCAGCTTCGGCCACTGCCGCGAAAAACATCAGGTCGGTGCTGTTCATGGCATCGCCATCCGAGATGGGGGTCATCTGAACTAATCATTATACCTGATTGATAGGGTTCGCTACAGGAACGACCCGGCTGGTGGTTGGCGCCGAGAGAGGTGCCGAGCCCGGGGGCGATCATGGCACTACGGACCCGACTGACGGATACCTTCGGGATCAAGCATCCCATCGTGCTGGCGCCTATGGACCCTGCCGCGGGTGGCGCACTGGCCGCAGCGGTCAGCGCCGCGGGCGGCCTGGGCATGATCGGGCACGGCTACGGTGACCCGGAGATCCTGGAGCGAGAAATCCTCTTGGCCGGCAATCAGCGGGTCGGTTGCGGGTTTATCACGTGGTCAATGGCGAAGAACCCGGCGCTGCTGGACACAGCCCTTTCACACAAACCGGCGGCAATGATGCTGTCGTTCGCCGATCCGGCCCCGTTTGCTGAGAAAATTCAAGCTGCCGGCATCCCCCTGATTTGTCAGGTCCACAACCTCGAACATGCGCGCCGGGCTATCGATGTCGGGGCCGCCGTGCTGGTGGCACAGGGGACCGACGCCGGGGGGCATGGACTGACCACCCGCGGCACCATCTCGCTTGTGCCTAGTGTGGTAGATCTGGTTGCGCGCGAACGACCTGAGGTGCTGGTGCTAGCCGCTGGCGGTATAGCCGACGGGCGCGGGATCGCCGCCGCATTGATGCTGGGCGCTGATGGCGCCCTGCTCGGCACCCGGTTCTGGGCAACACAGGAAGCCTTGATCCATCCCAGTGCCAAGGCGCGCGTGCTCTCCGCCACAGGCGATGAGACGGTGCGCACCTCCGTCTACGACATCGCGCGTCATCGCGAATGGCCAGTCGAGTACACCGGTCGGCTGATGCGCAACACCTTCATCGAGACCTGGCACGGCCGCGAGGATGAGTTGCGCGCGCTCAAGGGCGAGCAGCGCAAAACGGTCGAAGAGGCCGACCGGAACGGCGACTACGACACTGCAAACGTAACCGTGGGTGAGGCCATCGGCCTGATCCAGGATCTGCCACCGGCCGGCGAGCTGGTCGCGCGCCTCGCAGCGGATACGGAGGCGCGGTTGATCGGCGTCACGCGGACCGTCGTCACCGCCTGATAAAACCCCTTGACGACCCAAGAGCATCCGAGAGGACCCATGCCCCTTCTTCGCTTCGATCTCGTCGAAGGCCGTAGCGCCGAGGAGCTGCAGACGCTGCTCGATGCTGCCCACGACGCCATGCTGGACGCTTTTAAGGTACCGCCCGGCGACCGCTACCAGATCGTGCACGAGCACCCGGCCACGCACATGATCGTAGAGGACACGGGGCTCGGCATTCCCCGGACCGACAAACGAGTAGTGCTGCAGGTGACCACCCGGCCCCGTAGCCGTGAGATGAAGCAAGCCTTCTACCGGCTGCTCTGCGAGTACCTGCAGGAACGGTGTGGGGTCGAGCCCACCGATGTGGTCGTCTCGATGGTCAGCAACACCGACGACGACTGGTCGTTTGGTCACGGTCGCGCCCAGTTCTTGACCGGCGAACTCTGAACGTTTCTCAAATTGATAACGTGCTCCACGTAGGATGTGTCCTGCGTGGTCGCTTGCGTTTGAAGATGATAAGCGATAAAAAATAGTAAATAGTGAGTTTTAGTTTGGCACGATAAGTGCTCGAGGCGTCAAGATCATTAGAATGATCGGAGGCGCAAGCAATGAATACGACGTTAATAGCTGCTCATTCACAGGCCAGGAGCACCCTGGCCCTTGGGGTTACGTTCACCGTGATCCTGGTCGGTGCATACTTCGGGTTCGTCGTCATGTGTGCGTTTGCCCCGGGCCTGCTCGCGCAGCCGGTGCTCGCCGGTGGCACGGTGACGTGGGCTTTCGCCTACGGTCTGTTCGTCATCGTGCTCGGCGTCGTGCTGACGGGTCTGTACGTGTTCACGGCCAACCGGGCCGACATGCAACGAGCGGGGGTATGAGCGTGATTGCCTTTCACCGCATCACCGCGCTGGGAATGCTCATCGGCGCTAGCACCCTGCTCGCCATGCCGGCTCAAGCAGCAACGGGCGACACCTCCGGCATCAATTTGACCGCGATTGGCCTGTTCCTAGCCTTCGTTGCGCTCACGCTGTGGATCACTTGGCAGGCCGCTAAGCGCACCAAGACGGCCGATGACTTCTACGCCGCCGGTGGCAACGTGACTGGCTTCCAGAACGGCCTTGCCATTGCCGGCGACGCGATGTCGGCAGGGGCTTTCCTAGGGCTCACGGCCCTGGTGTTCACCTCGGGCTTCGACGGCCTGACCTACGCCATCGGCTATACCACCGGCATGCCCATCGTGGTGTTCCTGCTGGCCGAGCGCCTACGCAAGCTCGGCCGATACACGTTCACCGACGTGGTGTGCACCAGGCTGGCCGAGCGGCCGGTCCGGGTGTTCGCGGCCTGCGCCTCTCTCGTCGTGGTGGCCTTCTACCTGATCGCCCAGATGGTCGGTGTCGGCCAGCTGATCCAGCTGCTGTTCGGCCTCGACTACCTCTACGCCGAGTTCCTCGTCGGTGTGCTAATGGTCTGCTACGTCATGTTCGGCGGCATGGTGGCGACAACCTGGGTGCAGATCATCAAGGCGGCCCTGCTGCTGGCTGGTGCCACGCTGATCGTGGTGTTGGTGCTGGCCACTTACGGGTTCGATTACGGTGCCCTGTTGGCCCGCGCGACCGCCGTCCATCCGAAGGGGGCGGCAATCCTCGCCCCGCAGGCCGCTCCCAAGGATCCGCTCTCGGCCCTATCGTTGGGTCTGGCGCTGATGTTCGGGACGGCGGGCTTGCCGCACATCCTGATGCGCTTCTTCACGGTGCCGGATGTCCGCGCGGCGCGCGTGTCGGTGTTCTGGGCGGCGACGTTCATGAACATCTTCTACGCCTTGGTGTTTGTCCTCGGGTTCGGAGCCCTGACCCTGACCGCCGGCAATCCGGCCTACGTCGATGCGGCGGGCGCGTTGCGCGGCGGTGGCAATATGGCGGCTATCCACCTCAGTCACGCGGTGGGCGGCAATGCCATGATGGGCTTCATCTCGGCGGTGGCCTTCGCGACTATCCTCGCGGTGGTCTCCGGCCTGACACTGGCCGGTGCATCGGCGGTCAGTCACGACCTCTATGCGGGTGTGATCCGGCGCGGGAAGATCGACGAGAAGAGCGAGGTGCGGATCTCGCGCATCGCGACCCTGGTGCTAGGCTTGGTGGCAATTGGACTGGGCATCGCCTTCAGGACCCAGAACGTCGCCTACATGGTCAGCCTGGCCTTCGCGATCGCCTGCTCCTCGACGTTCCCAGTCCTAATCCTGGCGCTGTACTGGCGTGGGCTAACGACCCTGGGTGCGGTCACCGGCGGCACTGTCGGCCTATTGAGCGCGCTCGGCTTGACCGTGCTTGGACCAGCGGTGTGGGTGAAGGTGCTGGGCCACGCGGTCCCGGTATTCCCGATGGATCCACCGACGCTGGTGACCCTGCCGCTCGCGTTCGTGACGTGCTGGGCGGTCTCGCTCCTGGACCGCAGTGTGCAGGGTCAGCATGATCGTGCTCAGTTCGCAGCTCAGCAGCAGCTTGTGGCGTGAAGACCGAACACCATTGATACGAGCAGCCGGCCTCCTCTGCGAAGGAAGTCGGCTGCCAAGGCATTTCCCGCTCATTACATGTGAACATGTCACAACGGGAAAAGATGGCTGATGCACCAAGTGCAAAGCTTCGAGCCGGCAATCTGTGAGACTGAAAGCGGACGTTCCCAGGAGCCGCAAAGGGTCGAGAGCAGGCTCGCCGACGATGTCCGCTTCCATGCATCGCCGCCCCAAAGCGGACCGGCAGAAATCCACCCAAACCAGCCTCTCAGGGCGCAGGTCTGTGAGTCTGGAACTGGCCGTAAGCTGCCCGTCCGCTTCGGAGACTAACTGCCAAAAAAGCGGCCGATCTCTTGGAGTGTCCGGTAGTCGGCCGGCAGCCTGGCTCACGCCGCCCGAGCGAGATCCCCCTCGATCCTAGCCAAAGCTCGCTCTAACGCCGCGAAGCAGGCCGGGTCGAACGCCATGCCAAGATCGGCGCGCAAGATACCGAGCGCTTTCTCAATCGGCATGGCCGCCCGGTAGGGCCGATCGGCGGTCAATGCGTCGAACACGTCGGCCACCGAGACGATGCGGGTCTCCGGTGCGATCGCGTCGCCCTTCAGCCCGCGCGGATAGCCCTTGCCGTCCAGCCGCTCGTGGTGGCCGCCGCCGATACTCGCCATCTCATGGAACACCGCCACCCGGGTCAAAATAGTCTCGGACAGGGATGCATGATTGCGCATATCGCGCCACTCCGCATCATCCAGCTTGCCGTTCTTGTCGAGGATGGTGTTCGAGACGCCAAGCTTGCCGACATCGTGCAGGAGCGCGGCCCGCTTGAGCCAGCGGCGCCGCTCCGCAGTATAGTCGAGCTCGGCTGCAATCATATCGGCGTAGACCGCAACCCGTTCCGAATGGCCGGACGTGAATGGGCTCTTGGCGTCAATGATCTGGGCGAAGGCCCGAGCGATATCGTCGAGGTAGTCCTCGTCCACGACGATCGGGCTGCTTGGCGCCAGTGCGAACACTGTCGCCTCAACCTCGTCCGAGGCAAGGATCTCCCAGAAGCCAGGTTCGGCCGCGACCCTCTCGAAGCAGGCAACCACCTGGGGATCGAACCATGTGCCAGACCGTGCCTGCACCTCAGCGATCGCGGCCGCAGGGCCCGCCGCGGTGTGGAACACATCCACCACTTGGGCCAGCAGCGCCACGCGCGCGTAGAGCGGGATCGCAGAGCCGTTCAGCCGGTCCGGTCGGCCGCTGCCGTTCCAGTGTTCGTCTAGCGCGTGGATGGCGTCGCAGACACTTGCCGGGAAACGAAGCTGACGAGCGATCTCAGCACCGCGCTGACACCGGGTCTGGATGAGATCGTCGACGATGGCTCCGCCGTTTTGGAGAATGTTGAGCACTGCGCGAAAACGTTCAGCCAGACCTGCCTTGAGCCCTGTGTGAGAGAAGACGAAACCCAGCACCTTCGGCAGGCTGTCGCTTACCGATTTGAAGTCGCGTTTGAAGCCGAGATCATCGGACAAGTAGAGTTCGCAGATGCGTGCGGCATTGCTGGAGCACCCGAGGTCCTTAAGCATCACTGTGTGGTAGAGTTCCCAGAGCTGTAGGTCGGGCAAACTCATTTGCCGGCCGATGTGAAAGCCGATCCAAGTCGCGCGCACGCAATGCCCGACGGGTTGCCCCTCCGTCAGATCGAGGGCGTGACTCAGGGCGCCGAGGATTTCCGAGAACCGTACCAGCCTGGTCTCATCGTCACCACCCGCTGTGATCTGCATCGTCGTAGCCTAGCTTTGTGCCCTCTAAGTTGCATTACTATCTACCGATCTTACTAAAATAATGCTTACCTCTTGCCGACTTGGCGGATGTATTTTATCTTGATTGTCGTTTAATCCACTAATTAAGGACGTGGAATCGCCAATTCATGGGAAACGATATTACCCGTTCACTTAATAATGTTAGTCTTAAATTGTACGTGTAATAAAGACGCTCATTCCTCTTCAGGATCATCAATAACTCGAGGCTTTTATCGCCGATTAGGGTCTTTTATAACTGCTCACGACCGCCATGTGGATGATTTATATATACATAAGTCCACAGGTGCAGTACTAGAGTGTATTTTGCAGCGGCGTCGGCAATCCGCCTGCTTAACGGATAAGAAAGTCGTAGGACAGATGTCTGCTTCAGTTGATGAGCGCATGGAAGTGTTGCTCTTTCAGAGACTCTGTGTGAGATTAGTTGCAGGCATGACTAAAAAACTCCATGAGTACCGCGCTATCAATAAGCTGCAAAACAAATACGGATGAAATACAGTTCAACCGGCCCACCTCACTTTGTAAGAATCACATTTGACTGAGTGGATCCAGCGGTTCCCGGACAGGAAATCGTCATAACAGCGTCGTTGTAGTCCTTGTCATCAACCAGGCCACCCATATCGTTCCAGTAGTATGTGATTGTCTTTCCGCGCGCCTGCGAGCAATTGATGGTTGCATAACTGGGCAGTGACGAAAAGCAAGATCCGCTTTTGACGGTGCTGGAGCTGCCAGAAACGACTGTTTGCAAGCTACAGTTTTGCGTCACCCAATAATAAGCTTGCGAACTCGGCGGCATCAAATGCGAATAAAACCAATGCGTCGTCCCTTGAAAGCCAAAGTACCCGTTGATGCCGTAGGGAATGATCCCTCCAGTGACGTTCTTTAATGCAAGGCCGATTTGCTGCCCTGGCGTGACTACCACGCTGACGGATTTTCCGGAGCTGCTACTCGTGTTACTGAAGAGTAAATTCAAAGCGGAACTGCTCGGCGTACCGCCGCTAGAAGGAACAATATAATAATATATAGCATCTGCATCTGCCGCGTTGCTGGCAAACTTGGAAAGAGTAAAGTACACTGTAGTAGTTGGATTTTGCGCTGTCGCTGTCACTTTGACCGGCGTCGAACTCGTCACCATCTTCATAAGCGTAGTTGGCATGGCCGATGTTGCTGTGACGGTCATCGCGTAGAGCGTCGCGCTGCCGCTCGTCGTCGTGCTCGGCGTCGCATTATACGTCACGCCGCTATTCGCTGTAAGCTTGGCGATCGCGCCGGCCATGTAATTCTGAGCCACTGTTGTGGCAGTCGAACTCGCCGAAGACGACGTGTAGGCGGTTGCCCCCGCCAGCGCGGCTGAGTCCACCGCGGCTTGGAGTTGAGCGCGGAGATCCACAGCCCGCATCAGGTCGAGACCAGCGCCTGCGAGAAGCAGGAGAGGGATCGCTGCCATGGCAACCCATAGGGCGAAGACGCCACGGAGATCACGGCGGAAATCTTTGACCAGAACATGCAGGTTGGTACGCATACAGATCGTCCCGAACAAGAATGTCAGCTGCTGTAGGTCACGGCCGTCCCATTACGGGGTCGGGCTAGAGCGAAGCCGGTCAACGAGAAGCTTGACCCCAGTGGGAAGGAGACCGGCAGGCTCAATGTGTAGGTGGCGCAAACCACGATCGTGCTATCGCCGCTGGACGAAACGACGCTCTTGGCGAGCGTTGCGGCGGTGCTGATGGTCGAGACGCTGCCGCAGGTTGTGTCAGTCCAGTCGATTGCCGGCCCAGAGGTCGCGCTCGAGTAGCTGACACTGGCCACCGAGACTTTGAGCGTCGTGCTAGGTAAGGGCTGGATCGACAGCTTCCCAGCCGTGCAAAAGTCGCTGATTACGGTCGTGCTCACACTGTTCTGCTGCGAGACGAGGTCGGCGAGATTGCGGGCAGCCGCGACAGTAAGCATCTTGGCGCGCGCCAGTAGGAAGCACTGCACGCTGCCAAGGCAGGCTGTGAGCATGAAAGGTAGGACCAACGCGAACTCGACTGCGCCCACCCCGCGCTTATCCCGGTAAAATCGTCGCAGCGACGCGCGCATCAATAGCTCTCGTTCTGAAAAGCGAGCGTTGTCATGATAAGGATGTTGCCGCCAAAACCTGTCGCCTTCAGGAACGAGGAAAAAAAGGCTGGCTTGCTGTAAGCAACCTGCACCAGCATGTCAGATCCAGAGCTGCCGATGGTGAATCCGGTACTTGGCAAAGTGCCGGTGCTGGAAACGGCCACATAGCTCAAACTTGAAAAACTCGTGCCGGATTGAACATTGTAAGTGATGCTGGCGCATGGGATGGCGGGGGCTTTGGCGCAGATAGCCGCCCTAAAGGTCGCCTCCGTCGCTGAGCCGGTTCGGATCAGCCGGCTGGCATCGCGCGTTGCGTTGTCTAGGCTACTCTCCATCAACAGGCAGAGCCCGACCTCGGTCCACGCGCACATGATCAGCAGGAACACGGGGGCGAGCAGCGCGAACTCGATGGCCATAGCGCCGCGTCGATCGCGCAGAAGCAAAGAGAAGGTTCGAGCGGATTTGTAGGCAGGCATCAAGGGTTACCGAGAGCGACACCAGCGCTGCGGAAATCTCAAGCTCCACCTTTGATTGCAAACAAAAGTTGCAAAATCCTGAATGCGCTCGCGTCGGTTGCGCGAGCGCAATGCCTGGACGTGGGCGTAGAACCTCGGATTCTTTGGAACTCCGTCGAGGGCGACGGTTCGCGCGCTCATAGCGCCCAATAAGCGCCTCGTGTGAATTCTGTAGCCGCATTTATTGATCACTAGCAGCAGATCCGAGCATAGCCTCAAGCCGAAGGCGTTGAGATGTGTCACAACTTCGTCGATGCGGGCAGGCGCCGCGCGTCGAGGAACCTCAGCTGCCTGCCCGTCCGTTCGATTAGCCTCCGCACTACCC
The DNA here is from genome assembly GCF_026540775.1 of Methylobacterium sp. GC_Met_3. Taxonomy (NCBI): domain Bacteria; kingdom Pseudomonadati; phylum Pseudomonadota; class Alphaproteobacteria; order Hyphomicrobiales; family Methylobacteriaceae; genus Methylobacterium; species Methylobacterium sp. GC_Met_3. The sequence goes on along the minus strand of NZ_JALNUL010000065.1, from coordinate 5,822 downwards.
CCGGGATCGGGCTCATCAGGGCAACGTCGAGATGGCAGAGATCAGTTGTTCCGCGAGCAATCGCTCAACCCAGAAATCGACTGCGCAGCGTGCAAAATCGGAACGCAAGCGCCCTCCACCTTTCGCCATCTTGGCGCCCTGCCGAGAGAGGTAGGTGCAAAGCCAGACTTGCCTTCGCAGCAGTACATCTTAGCGAAAGAACATGCTGCATTGAGGCTCTCGAAAATCAAGCGTTAACCTAGTGTAAAGCTCCTTGCCACAACCATTGATAGCATTGCTCGTTTGCTGACGCTTGTTAGCCACGTAGCTGACTGCCAAAAAACTCATCATCTGCAACGGTTAGCGCTGCGACGGCCGGTTGCCTGCGGTAAGCGCGCTGAACATGCCCCGCTTCCGAGAAGTTGCAGAAGACGGCCGATGAATTAACATTCAGGTTGCGAATGGCAACCAATTATTAATTACCGTAGGTTGTATTAGATATCGTAACCGCCGCACTGGTTGTAACGATGAACACCATTGTTGGAATTCGACCGGATCAAAACAATTCTGCGCTTCGATCCCGCAGCCGAGCAAGGTGGCTGACTGCTCTCGCGTTATCCTCGACAAGCCTGATCACTCTTCTCGATGTGAGCGATGCGCGTGCCCAATCCAGTCCGCTGATCAACGTCTGTGCTGGTCTGGGAGTGACGCTACCGCATCTTCAGACCGCCAGCCCAGTTACCTCATCCTTCAGCCTCGTGAATGGCCTGACCGGCACGCTCAACGGTTTGGTCGATGGCATCAACCAAGGTGTGGTTGCCCCCCTCTCCGACGTTACGCTTCGGGTCGGCGTTTTGGATACGAACGGCAACCTCGTCAGCGTTGCCAGTCCCGGCGGGTGCAATCTGGGTGCATCGAGCCTGACGCTTGACACCAGCAAAGGTCTCTCGCTCGGAGGCGGCCGGATCAGCGGCCTTGGAAGTCTCACCGGAGCAGCCGCGACGGCTGGGGACGTGTCAGCAATTGCGCTTGGGACCGGAAGTCAAACGGCGGTCGGCAGCACCGACGCCGTGGCACTCGGATCGCTGGCCTCGGCAAGCGGCAACAGCTCTATCGCGATCGGCTTGCGGGGGAGCGTCAGCAACACGGACGCGGTCGCCATCGGTACCGATGCGAGTGCCGTTGCCAGCGCAGGATTGAGCCTCGGTGCACGCAGCACAACCACAGTGGCGGGCGCTGTCGCACTCGGCAGCGGTGCGGTAGCCGACCGCGCTGGTCTGAGTGGTGGGCAGGAGTCCTTTAGCGGGGCGACCGTCGCGTCGAGTGTCGGCGCCGTCTCCGTGGGCGCCGCGGGTTCCGAGCGGCAGATCACCAACGTCGCCGGCGGCACGCAGCCGACCGATGCCGTCAACCTGCGTCAGCTTTCGGCCGTCGGCGGCACTCTGGCCGCGGGCATCGGAGGAGGAGCCAGGTTCGATGCAACTACTGGCATCTTCACGGCGCCTAACTTCAGCATCCAGGGGAGTAGCTATAACACCGTCGGCGGTGCCCTGGGTGCTCTCGATGTCCGGCTGACGGCAAACGGCGCAGCTGTCGCCACAGCGACGACTGATCTGCAGCAACTGCAAAACCAGGTTGCGGCTCTTCCGAACCTGACACAGCAAGATGCGATCACTCGGACGATCTCGGTCGGGAAGAGCACCGACGGAGGCTTGGTCAGCATCTCGGGCTCAGCCGGCGATCGACGGCTCACTGGAGTGAGCGCCGGCACCAGCGCCAATGATGCTGTCAATCTAGGTCAGCTGCGCAGTGCCAGTTCTACGGTTGCCGCCTCACTCGGTGCGGGGGCTGGTTTCAATCCTACGACAGGAGTTTACCAGGGGCCGAACTATACCGTGGCCGGGACTTCCTACGCCACCGTCGACCGCGCCATTGGGGCGCTCGACACCCTGTCGGTGCAGTACGTGCCCGGTGCAGCAGGGGCAGCCACGAACGTAGTTGATTTCACTAAGGGCGGCGCTCTCGGTGCCGTGACGCTGCGCGGCGTCGCGCCAGGCTCACTCGCGGTAGGCTCGACCGAGGCTGTAAATGGCAGCCAGCTCTACAGTACCAACCAGCAGCTCGCGACCACCACGGCCAACATCTCCGTCCTGCAGAACGCGTTCAGCACGAGCGCGATCGGGATGCTGGCGCAGGATCCGGTCACCCGCACGATCACGATCGGGGCGGCTACCAACGGCACCTTGCTCAATGTCGGTGGGACGGCGGGCGATCGACGTGTTACCGGCGTCGCAACAGGAACCAACGCCAACGACGCGGTCAACGTCAGTCAGTTGAGCGCCGCCCTGACGAATGTGTCCGGCAGCGCAGCGGCCTTAGCGACGAACAACCAAGCCGGATCCGCTCTCCCGTCTGCGACTGGCGCCGACGCTGTGGCGGTCGGATACGGCGCCTCCGCAACGGCATCCCGTTCGGTGGCCATCGGCAGCGGGTCCGTTGCCACAGAAGCCGACACGTTCTCTGTCGGTGCGGTTGGAGCGGAGCGCCGCGTGGTCAACGTGGCGAACGGTACATTGGCTTCCGGGTCGACCGATGCCGTCAACGGCGGGCAGCTCTACACGACCAATCAGCAGGTGGCCTCGGTGTCGAGCACGCTTGTGGGGCTACGCAGCAGCCTTGACGATGGCACCATCGGCCTGGTCCAGCAGCAGCCGTCGACCCGCACTCTCACGATTGGTACGGCGACAAATGGGACTGTCCTCGACGTGAGTGGCACGGCGGGCAATCGCCAGGTCACCGGTGTGGCGGCGGCCACTACAGGCAGCGAGGCCGTCAACCTCGATCAGCTAAACGCGGCGGTGACCGGACTCGGTACGCAGGCTTCGAACTTGCCTGTGGCTGCCAGCAACCAGGCAACTCTCGGAGCGCCCATCGCTTCCGGCCACGATGCCGTCGCCATCGGTTATGGGGCATCCGCGACGGCAGCCCGCTCTATCGCGATCGGGAGCGGATCGGTCGCGGATCAGACGGACACGCTCTCCGTGGGTGCGGCCGGCGCGGAGCGGCGCATCGTCAACGTTGCGGCCGGTGCGGTGTCCACCGGCTCGACGGATGCCGTAAACGGAGGCCAACTGTTCAGCGCCACTACACAAGTTGCCAATGCGCTCGGCGGTGGCGCACGCATCAGCGGCCAGACCGGAGCCTGGACGGGGCCGACCTACACCATCCGCGGCAGCAACTATTCCGATGTCGGGAGCGCCCTGAGCGCGGTGGACGCGGTCCTAGGCCGGGATGGCGGACAGATCACCGCCGTCACGCAGCAGATCGCGACCCTGCAGACCGGCGGGGGCGCCCCGCTTGTCCAGCAGACGAGCACCGGCGGCGCTGTGAACATCGCCAACCAGGTCGGTGGCAACGTGATCAACATGGCCGGAACCGACGGTGCACGCACGATCAGCGGCGTTGCGACCGGGCAAGTGGCGAGCGACGCCGTCAACCTCGGCCAGCTCAACGCAGCGGCGCAGACGCTCGACGCCAAGCTGCAGGATTTCCCCGTGCGCGCCAACAACACACGCGGTGCGGCGCGGCCTGTGGCGTCTGGCACGGACGCTTATGCCAGCGGCTACGGCGCCGCGGCGGTGGGATCGGCGAGCGTCGCGATCGGCTCATCTGCGACAGCACAGGGGAGCAACACCACCGCGATCGGATACAACAGTGTCGCTGCAGGTGACCGCAGCACGGCGACCGGGGCCACCAGCACCGCCAGTGGTACCGACAGCTCGGCCTACGGCCAAGGCAGCCAAGCGACAGCTTCGTCGGCCACGGCGATCGGCGCCGGCTCTCAGGCCGCCTACGCGGGTGCAACGGCGATTGGCTATGGAGCGACAGCCATCGCCGACCCAACCACGGCGGTCGGCTATAAGGCTACAGCCAGCGGCAACGAGGCTTCGGCCTTCGGCGCCTTTGCCAGCGCGACGGCGGAGAACGCCACGGCCCTCGGGCGCTCGGCCACCGCGAGAGGGACTGGCGCGACGGCTGTGGGCGTTGGCGCAGGTGCCCAGGGCGCGGACTCAGTCGCCATTGGGCACGGAGCCCAGGCCGCGCACGACAACGCAGTTGCTCTCGGGGCAGGCGTGGCGACGACGCGGGCCAATCAAGTGGCGATCGGCGCCTCCAGCCAGACCTACACCCTGGCGGGCCTCACCTCGGCTCAGAGCGCCGCTATGCAAACGGGTCCGACCGGCTTTGTGACGACCGACGCGAGCGGGAACCTCGCCACGTCGAGCTTTGGACCTTCTAGCATTGACGCGATCAGCGGTCGGCTCGGCACCCTGGAAGGCGATGTCGCTGGGCTACAGGCCGCCACGCTCCAGCTCCAGCGCGATGTGCGTAGCGCCTTCCAGGGCACTGCCATCGCGCTCGCGCTATCGGGTGCAGTCTTGCCGGAGGGCAAAGCGTACGCGGTCTCGGCCAATTTCGGCACGTATCGGGGACAGGGCGCCTTTGGGGCCGCTGGGATAGCGCGGATCAGCGACAACCTTTACGCCTCGGGCGGCGTCGGCTTCGCCACAAACGGCCCGAGCAACATAGGTGGGCGTGGAGGTATTACCGTGGCTTGGTAACGTAACGGCTGCCTTTGTGCAGGAGAATGGGCACGGCACCGATCCCCGCCAGACCGGGATAAGATCTGGCGGCGGGGCTTGTCGCTCAATTCATGCGTTTGCGCCGCTGCTAAATTTCCCACCGGGTAAGCCAGCCTTCCGAACTCCCGCGGTTGTCAGACTTCCATCATTTGCATGGGCTTACAACCATTCGCGACAACTTTCAGTTTGCTGCTACGATCCTCACGATCCTCACGATTCGTTGCGCAGGACTCATGATGGCTAAAAAAAGCGATGCCCCGCCCCGGGCCAATACAGATATACCCGACCCTAAAAACGTCCCGGTCACGCATGTCACGGCAGCGGTGATTAATATCGCCAAAGGTCAGATGATCTTTCTGAACTTGCTAACTGATCGAATGGCAGTAGGACTGGATGGCAGTACTCGGTCCGATTTGATCATCGCTGCGCGGCTTCGGTTCGATCTCGACGTAGCACTCCACATCCGAGATCAGCTCGACATGCACATCATTGGGCTTACCAACGCCCAGCCACCAGATCAGAAGATGAACTGACACTTTCATCAGTACACCTTCTGTCGAAGCTGCTAGGCTGCCGCCTTGCTCATCCCGGAGCCGACGAGCTGGCCGAACCAACTGGTCGCCGACGATGCACCGGAGCGGCTCAAGGGTGAGGGTGGCGGAAGGGCCTTCGCACTGCTCTGACCGCCGCCCGGTGCATCCTATCGAATTAACCTGACCCACCAAACTGGTCCGCGCTGAGCGCGAGTTTTTTGAGCATCCTGAAACCGCTCGATGCTGCAGGATGTACTCAAGAGAAAGTGGTGGGGCCCGCCGCTCGCCGCGAGGTCGCCGGCCACCTGCAGGTGGCCAAAGGCTTGAGCGGCCGTCAGCAGCGATCTGCCGTGCCTCACCATTTCGGATTTAACCGAGCAGGAGTGGGCGACGTGGCTCATCGCTGACAACGGAGACTTGTGCGCGCTCTACAACCTAGTCCGACGCGGGATTGCAATTAAGGGTTGTGAAATCTATTAGGGAATAACTGCGCTTATGGTTGCGTCCGCTAACGCTCGGCAGCTGTGCTGCTGACCCATCTCCGTGTTGAAAGCTATCTTTTGATGACCGCTCCAAGCAATTCGAAGCTGGCAACCAACGCTGACCGTAAAATTGGCAGCCGCATTGCGATGCTGCGCGCGGCGCAGGGTTTGAGCCAGTCTGCACT
>NZ_JALNUL010000064.1:0-17039 GCF_026540775.1 Methylobacterium sp. GC_Met_3 | reverse complement strand
GCGCGCACGAGCGGCTCGTACGACTACTACAAGGACGAGGGCGGCTTCTGGGGCTCACTCAAGGACTTCTTCATGCCTGAAGAGGATCGCTACGCCTACAGCGAGGGTCTGAGCCGCGGTGGCACGCTTCTGACCGTGCAGACCGACCAAGCCCGGCTTGAGACCGCCTACGATATCTTGGAGCAGAACGGCTCGGTCGATCTCGACCAGCGCGAGGCCTCCTGGCGCAAGGAAGGCTGGGGCGGGTACTCGGCGACCGGCGGCACGACCGCAGCCACGGGCGGCACCACTGCGGCGACCGGCGCTACTGCTGGGACGTCCGGAGCGGCGACCTACGCGTCGGGTGAGCGCTCTGCAGCGGGAGCGACGGCCGGCGGGAAGGACTACATCCCGATCGTCGAGGAGCGGCTCAACGTCGGCAAGCGCGTGGCCGAAAGTGGCCGGGTGCGGGTGCGCTCCTACGTCGTCGAGAAGCCGGTCGAGGAGCAGGTCACACTGCGCGACGAGACCGTCCACGTTGACCGGCGTCCGGTCGACCGCGCGCCCACTGCGGCCGACGAGGCCTTGTTCGAGAACCGGGTCATCGAGGCGACCGAGATGCGCGAGCAGGCGGTGGTCAACAAGGACGCCCGCGTGGTCGAGGAAGTCGGCATCCACAAGGATGCCGGGCAGCGTACCGAGACGGTGACCGACAAGGTCCGCCGGACCGAAGTCGAGGTCGAGGACGAGCGCGGCAACGTCAGCCGCACCGGTACCACCGGTACGACCACCGGCACCACGCCGCGCAAGCCTGTCTGAACGTCCTCGACGCAACTGCCCGGCGCTCCTCAGCGCTGGGCAACCCACACGCGCGTCGACGGCATCCAGACCGGCGGCCTCACGCTCACAGCGTGTCTCAAGAATACAGGAACACTGCCATGTCGCTCGACCGTACGTTCCTCATCGTGCTGCCACTGCTCGCAGCCACCCCAGTTCTAGCCCAAACCACCGTCACGGGTCAGCCAGCAACCGGCGGCGCGTCGAGCGCGACCTCTGGCGGGCAGAACGCCGTGACACGGCCCAACACCGATCACGCTCAGGACGGCAAGCCGGCGAGCACAGGGGCGCTAACGGGCGTCAAGCTGGAGAAGGGCGCAAACAGCTTCACCGAAGGCGAAGCGCGCCGCCGCTTGGAGAAGGCCGGCTTCCACGACGTCAAGGACCTGAAAAAGGACGCCGACGGTATCTGGGGCGGCAGCGCAATGATGGATGGCAAGCTGACCAACATCGGCCTCGACTTCAAGGGCAATGTCGCCGTCCGGTAGGCGCACACCGCAGCTAGCCCGCTTCCTAGATCTTTGTCCTTCTTGGAGTTTTCCATGACCTCGCGCACCCTGACTGCACTCTACGACCGCTATGAAGATGCCACGACCGCGGTGACGAAGCTGGAGGCTGCAGGTGTCCCGCACAGCGACATCAGCCTCGTGAGCAACAAGTCGGGGACCACGCCTGAAGAAGATGGCCACAAAGCTGAACACTCGGCGACCGGGACGGGGGCAGGCGCGACGCTCGGGACCGTCCTTGGCGGTGGTGCGGGTCTGCTGGCCGGGCTCGGGCTGATGGCGATCCCGGGTGTCGGCCCGGTCGTGGCTGCCGGCTGGCTCGTGGCGACGCTGACCGGTGCGGGCATTGGCGCAGCCGCTGGCGGGCTTGCGGGCTCCCTGGCCGGCGCAGGCGTCAGCGAGCGCGACGCACACGCCTACTCCGAAGGAGTGCGGCGGGGCGGATCGCTTTTGACGGTGCGCACCGACGAGGCTCGCTCTGGTACCGTCGAGCGCATCCTGGAGGAGCACGGTGCCGTTGATCTCGATGAGCGTGCGGAAGGTTGGCAGCGGGACGGCTGGGCAGGGCCGGCCTCAGACGCGGTCGAGCCCGCTCGTGTCGGCACCGACACGTCCACGCTTATCGGGTCTGATGCCGCAGCGGGATCGGCCGTGCGCCAGAGCGATGCGGTGAGCGGCAGCGCCTCTCAGGATGCCGGTGCGCTGTCGGGCGCTCGCCGGGTCCGCGTCTACAACCATCCGCTCTGAGGGGCCTACCTCAAAAGAAGCCAGCAGGGCTCCCGCCCGCTGCAAATGGGCGGCCTTGCAGTATGTCGAGCGCGAGGTCGTCCTATCCGTACAAAAGCCTTCTGAGCAGCTGTGCGGGAGCAAACGCCTGCGGGCTACGTTGATGTGACAGCGATTAACATTCGCGAGGCGGTGATGTTGCAGCTTGAGGTCGTACCCGCCCAGGTTGAGGCACTCGCCCAAAAGGCGCATGCGAAGATTGACCAGAGCCTTGCCCGATCAGGCGCGGACAAAGCTGCCTTCTGGCATGCCGTGGCACTGGTCTACCGCCGCGGTCTCTCGGCGCCTGTGCCTCGAACGGCAGAACTGGGCTTGCCGACGCCCGTGCGCGACCACCTAGGTCATCAGCTACGGGCATCCTACGCCTCCGTCTTCGCCAAAGCACAGCCCCGGCACCATCTCGCGCTCATCGCGCAAATCGATACGGCTTTGAGAGTTCAAGGAGAGATGGTTGCCTCTCAGTTTCGCGATGACCTACTCGCCGCCCTTTCCGGTCTTCGCCTCTACGCGAGATCACTGACTATGGATCCATGCCGCGCCGACGACCTTGTGCAGGAAACCCTGGTCAGAGCGTGGGCAAACCAGCATCGCTTCGAGCCGAACTCCAACCTCGTAGGTTGGCTGTGCACAATCCTGCGCAACCAGTTCTACACGGAGTGCCGCAAGCGCAAGCGCGAGATCGAGGATGTTGATGGCGCTGCGGCTACGCAGATGATTACTCCGGCCGCTCAGGAACACGGGGCCGAGCTTCGGAAGGTCTGGGCGTCGCTCAGCAAGCTACCGCCGCGCCAGCGAGAGGCTCTCTTACTCGTGGGTGCCCAGGGCATGACCTACGAAGCGGCTGCGGCTCACGTGGGTTGTCAGGTCGGCACAGTCAAAAGCCGCGTCAGCCGTGCACGGGCGTTCTTGACCGAATTGCTCGAGAAGGCAGACGAGCGGATCCCGACTTGAGCCGAACAGCGCCTGCCCTTGTCACAAGTGTTTTCGCGCGTTCGGCGTGCAGGCTCAGGAGCACGTCCGCTTTTCCACGAATCCTTCCCTGAAGCAGCCATTCCGCTTACGGCCAGACTACGTCACGCGTTATTGCCGACACGCGCAGGACCGGACATTCGGCTTCGCGCCCATCCTGGTCATTCATCACGCTCCGAAGACATCTCCGAAGCGGACGTCGGGGGAGCTGAATCTACACGTCGGAGTTAGCAACGCCATGGCACCTTTGATGTCACAGCCCGAGATAGCTTCTTGTTCTCCGAAAGTGGCTCCTAACAGGCATCCAGAGCCGCCCTGTGCTCCAGGGAGGGCAGTAGCAGTCCGCCTCCGCGCGCGTTCTCAAGACTTCAATCGCGTGTTGGTGCTTGCTGTCGCAGCGCCCCACACAGTCGCCAGGAAGGTGGTGAAGGCCTCTAGGCTGGTGGATCGAGCCGGCTTCATCCAAGTGGCGTAGGTTGCGATGTTGTCGGGTACGTCGTCGAGGGAGCGGATCACGATCCCGCGCCGCTGCACGTTGCGCACACAGCTGGCGTAGGTGCTCACGCCGGCTCCCGCTGCCACGAGGCCGAAGATGCCCTCGCTCGACGAAGCCTCCTGGCTGACGATCGGATGGAAGCCCCGGCGGTGGCAGATCGCGAAGAAGGCCTCGCGGTAAGCGCTCCAGCTCCCGCCCGATCCAAGCACGAACGGCTCCCCGGCGAGATCCTTGAGCCTGAGACTGCGCGCGTTCGAGAGAGGATGGGTCACCGGCAGCAGGGCTACGTAGGAGTCGCGGTCGAACAGCATGCTCTCGAAATGCTCGTTATCGACGGCGCTCAGCGTGAAGCCGACGTCAATGCGATCGTTGAGCAGGGCCTCGCGTTGCAGTTGTGAGGGGACGTGCGACAGCTCCAGCCGGATCCCCGGCCGCACTTCGCTAAAGGCGCGGACCAGCTCCGGCAGGCGACCGTTGATCGCGAAATCCATGTAGCCGACGCGCAGAACACCGGTCATGCCGGTCGCCGTGCGCTGCGCCAGCGTGACGGCCCGCTCCAGATGATCGAGGCCGATCCGGCACTCGGCGAGGAAGGCGCGACCGGCCTCGGTCACCTCGACCGTTCGCGTCGTGCGCCGGAACAGCTTCACGCCGACGTTCGCTTCTAGTTCGGCGACGAGCCGGCTCAGGCCCGGCTGCGTCGTCGCGAGGCGCTGAGCGGCCCGGCCGAAATGAAGCTCCTGAGCCAGGACAAGGCAACCTGTGACGTGTCGGAGACCAAATCGCATTTAATGCCAAAAATCGTATCAATCGGGGCAAATTCATCATTTCACACCCGGAGCCATCTGCAACATCCTCGTTTCGATCCCGCTGCGGCGGGCTGGAACGAACGATGCAAGGGATGGGACCGATGGCCTTCAACACCGAACTCGATAGCGCCCTCGAGGCCGCATTCGCGGAGGCGCGCGCGCTGTACAAAGAGCGCGGGTTTCAGCGCCGGGTCGGGTTTGGCCGTCGCCCCGCCCTGATCAACGTCGACCTCGCCAATGCCTGGACGCGGCCGGGCAATCCCTTCACCTGCGAGAAGATCGACGACGAGATCATCCCCGGTGTCCAGGCGCTGCTGGCCGCCTGCCGCCGGAACAACCACCCGGTCGTGCACGTCACCACCTGCTATCAGGTCACCGATGTCGACAGTCCCAAGACCGACATGGGCCTGTGGCACCGTAAAATCCCGGTCGAGGTCGTCGACCAGAACAAGCCCGAGCTCTGGGCGATCGATAGCCGCATCGAGCCGGTGCCGGGTGAGCAGGTGCTGGTGAAGAAGCGCGCCAGCGCCTTCCACGGCACCTATCTCGCCGGCTTCCTGCGCGCGAACAACGTCGACACGATCCTGGTCACAGGAGTGACCGCCTCGGCCTGCGTGCGCACGACGCTCTGCGACGGCCTCGCCGAGGGCTTCCGTACCATCGCGGTGCGCGAGTGCATCGGCGACCGCGTGCCCGGGGCCGTCGCCTGGAACCTTTTCGATATCGACGCGAAGTTTGCCGATGTCGAGCCGTTGGAGCGCTGTGTCGCCTACCTCGACGAGGTGGCACTGCGCAACGCCGCCTGACCGCCGGACCGTCCGCGCGAGGCGGTCCGATCCTCCGCCCGCCGACCCTTCGCAGGAGTGTGAGCTGATGAGTGCTGTGCGATCCGACGAGACGTTCTCACCGACGCGCCGGCAGGCGCTCCTCGGCAGCGCGGCGGCAATCTTCACGGCAGGCGCGGTGCACGAGGCGCACGCGGCTGCCGGCACGGTCGTCGTCTCCAATTGGGGCGGCGACTGGAACCAGCGCACGGTGCGGTTCGTCGAGACGCCCCTCGTGGAGACGCAAGGGCTCACGGTGGTCCGCGACCTCGGCATGGAGCCGGAGCGCAAGGCCAAGCTCCTGGCCGAGCGCCGTCTGCGCCGTGGCAGCATCGACGTGATCCATCTGAACGATTCGGATGGGTTCGAAATGATGAAGCAGGACGTGCTCGCCGATCTCGATCGGGCACGCATCCCGAACTACGGCGACGTGGTGCTGGCCCTGCGTAAGGACTACTTCGTCCCGTGGCTCTACAGCGGCGTAGTGATCATCTACAACAAGGACAAGATCAAGGATCCGCCCCGATCCTACGAGGAACTCTGGGACAAGAAGTGGGCTGGCCGGCTCGGGCTGACCAACCAGCTCTACTTCAACTACATGATGATGTCCGGGCTGATCCGGGGCGGCAACATGACGAGCGTCGAGTCCGGCCACGACCGGCTTGTCGCGCTGAAGGAGCTGGTTCAGCCCCGCCTCTACGCCGCCCACCAGCAGCTCGGCGCCGCGTTGGCCACCGGCGAGGTCGACATCGCCCTGAACTACAAGGCGCGCGGCCTGCAATGGATCAACGAGGGCTCGCCGCTAGCCATCCAATACCCGAAGGAAGGCGCGATCGCGATCACCTTCGGCGCCGGTATGCCGAAACGCGCGCCGAACCCGGACGGCGCCTACGTCTACCTGAACGCGATGCTCGACCGGAAGGCGATGGCGGACCTTGCCGCGGCGAGCTTCTACGCGCCGGCCAACGGCGCGGCGGATCTGAGCCCGGATCTGCGCGCCCGGATCGATTTCTCGCCCGAGGAACGCGAGCAGCTCAACTTCCCGGATAACGCCTACGTCTCGAAGAACACCGCCGAGTGGCTCGAATGGTGGAACAAGACGATGGCGCGCTGAGCCGATGGCCACCCTCGTACGCTCGGAAGTCCTGGCGCCTGACATCGCGCCCCGGATCCGGCCGCGAGTTCCCCCGGGCATCGGCGGTGTCCTACCGGGGACGCTGCTGGTCGTCGTGGCCCTCCTCGGGCCGCTTGCCCTGATGTGCCGCTACAGCTTCAACCGGTTCATACCGGGTGAGCTGATGGTTGAGGGGCTCACCCTCGCCAACTACGCCAAGTTCCTGAACGACGCCTTCTACCGGGACGTCCTGCTGACGACCCTCTGGGTGGCGGCCCTCGCCACGCTGATCTGCCTCGTGCTCGGCTTCCCTGTCGCCTACGCCCTGGTGCGGCAGGTCGGGCCACGCTGGAAGTCGAAGGTCCTGATCCTCATCATCCTGCCGCTCCTCATGGGTAACGCGGTCCGTACCGCCGCCTGGATGGTCATCCTCGGCGACAAGGGCCTTCTCGCTGCCATCCTCTCCGCGGTGGGGCTCACTCCACCCCGGCTGATGTACACCCCCACCGCCGTGGTGATCGGCCTCGTCTCTGTGACGCTGCCCTTCATGATCGTGACGCTGCAAAGCGTGATCGAGCGGATCGATCCGGTCTTGGAGGAAGCGGCCGAGAGTCTGGGCGCCGGGCACCTTACGATCCTGCGGCGGGTCGTGCTGCCGCTCGCGCTACCCGGGCTGCTCGCCGGCACGATGCTCTGCTTCATCCTGTCGATGAACGCCTATGCCACGCCCGTGCTGATCGGTGGCCCGCAGTTCCACATGATGGCGCCCGAGGTCTACCAGCAGGTGGCCAAGGCCATGAACTGGCCATTCGGCGCGGCCCTCGCCTTCGTGCTGATGACCGTGACCCTCGTGCTGACCACCACCGCCAACGTCCTCGTGCAGCGTCGCTACCGGCGCTGGTCGGAGTAGGGCCATGTCGCGCACTGGCATCCGCTGGACCTACGGCGCCATCTCGGGCGTGGTCCTCGCATTCATCGTGCTACCGCTGGTAGTCATTGTCTGGGTCTCGTTCTTCGCCAACCGTATCCTGGCCTTCCCGGCGAGCGGCTACACCCTCGACTGGTACGCCCGGGCCCTCGACACGGACGCCTTCCGCGAGGGCTTCGTCACCAGCGTAGAGACGGCGCTGTTCGCCATGGCGGCGAGCCTCGCCCTCGGCGTGCCGGCGAGCCTCGGTCTGGTGCGCGGCCGGTTTCCCGGACGCGATGCCGTCCAGGCCCTGCTGCTCGCGCCGATGGTGGTCCCTGGCATCGTCGGTGGAGCCGCCCTGTTCATCGCTTTTATCGAGGTCGAGGCACTCTTCGACATCCGGGTGGCTGGCACGATCGGCGGCCTGCTCGTCGCCCATACGCTGATCGCGCTGCCCTGGACCATCCGGCTGGTCAGCGCCTCGCTCGCCTCGGCCGACCGGGCGATCGAGGACGCAGCCGCGAGCCTCGGTGCCGGACCGCTCACGGTGCTGCGGCGCGTGACCCTGCCGGCGATCCGGCCGGCCATCATCGCGGCGGGCCTGTTCTCCTTCGTGATCTCATTCATCGATCTGGAGAAATCGATCTTTCTCGTCGGCCCAGGCCGGACGACCCTGCAGATCGCACTCGTCAACTATCTCGAATGGAACCTCGACGGGACGGTCGCGGCGGTCGCCGCTGTCCAGATCTTGATCGTCGGGACGGCGCTCCTCGTCAGCGACCGCTACGCGCGTCTCGCTCAAGCCTTTTGAGACTGCCTCCCGACAGCCCGGAGAACGGACCATGTCTACGACTGTCGCCCTTCGCTCCCTGACCAAGCGCTACGGTGGTTTCAAAGCCGTGGACGACGTCACGCTCGACGTGCCCGAGGGCCAGCTCGTTGCCCTGCTCGGCCCCTCGGGCTGCGGCAAGACCACGACGCTGCGGATGATCGGCGGGTTCGTTGAGACGGATGCCGGTAACATCCTGATCGGGGGCCACGACGTGACCCGTCTGGCGCCGGCCAAGCGCAACATCGGCTTCGGCTTCCAGAGCTACGCCCTGTTCCCGCACATGAGCATCGCCCAGAACGTCGCCTTCGGCCTGGAGATGCGCCGCCTGCCTCGGTCCGAGATCACTTCCCGCGTCGCTCGGGCGCTCGACCGGGTGCGCCTATCCGCGATGGCGGATCGGTTGCCCAAGCAGCTCTCCGGAGGTCAACAGCAGCGGGTCTCCCTCGCCCGCGCCCTGGTGATCGAGCCCTCCGTGCTGCTCCTCGACGAGCCGCTCTCGAATCTCGATGCGCAGCTACGCGGCGAGATGAAGCTCGAGATCCGTCAGATCCAGAAGGCGATGGGCATCACCACGATCTTCGTCACGCACGATCAGGACGAGGCGCTCTCGATCGCCGACCGCATCGTCGTGATGCGCGCCGGGCGGATCGAGCAGGACGGCAGCCCCGAGGCGGTGTTCGGCGCGCCGCGCTCGCGCTTCGTGGCGGAATTCATGGGTGTGACGAACCTCCTGCCGGGGACGGTCGAGGGACCCGGCACTTTCCGGCTCGCCGACGGCAACGCGATCCGCATCCCCGGTGCGGTCGCCGGCCTCGGGCCGACGGTCCTCGCGATCCGTCCCGAGCGCCTCCGGATCACCCCCCCCGGCGTGGACGCGGAGCCCGATACGCTGGATGCCGAGATCGAGGCGGCGACCTATCGCGGGCTCTCGGTCGAGTACCGGCTGCGGACCCAGTCCGGTCTGTGCCTGACGGCGCGCCGGGCGACCCCTGCAACCGGCGGCCCGGTCATGCTCGAACCCGGCGCGCGCGTCCACGTCGCCGTTCCACCGGATGCCTGCCACTTCGTCCCCACCGAACTCTGAGAGGACACTCCATGACCATCCGGCACGACGACCTGATCGTCATCGACGGGCTGATCGTCTCCGATTTCGGGCCTGAAGTCTTCGCTGACATGCGCCGCGGGGGCGTCACGGCGGCCAATTGCACCTGCTCCGTCTGGGAGGATTTCGCTACGACCATGCGTACGATGGCCCGCTGGCGACGCTGGTTTCGCGAGCATACCGACCTGATCACGCCCGTCCACGGTGTCGCCGACATCCACCGCGCCAAGGCGGAGCGGCGCACCGCCATCATCCACGGCTGGCAGAACACCAGCGCGATCGAGGACCGGATCGAATACCTGGAGCTGTTCCACGCGCTCGGCCTGCGCATCGTCCAGCTCACCTACAATACCCAGAACCTCGTCGGCTCGGGCTGCTACGAGACGTGCGACGGCGGGCTGTCCGATTTCGGCCACGACGTGCTGGCCGAGATGGACCGGCTCGGTATCCTGTGCGACCTCTCGCATGTCGGGCCCAAGACCAGCGAGGACGCAATCCGCGCTTCGAAGCGTCGCGTCGCCTATTCCCACTGCCTGCCCGCTGCCCTGAAGGACCACCCCCGCAACAAGACGGACGCGCAGTTGCGCTTCATCGCCGAGCGCGGCGGCTTCGTCGGCGTCACGATGTTCCCCCCGTTCCTGGCCCGGGGCGCGGCCTCCACGATCGAGGATTACCTTGATGCCATCGCGTACGTGATCGATCTCGTCGGTGAGGCGAATGCCGGCATCGGCACCGACTTCACGCAGGGCTACGGGCAGGCCTTCTTCGACTACATCACCCACGACAAGGGCGACGGGCGCAAGCTCACGGATTTCGGCGAGGTTCTGAATCCCGAGGGCATTCGCACGATCGGCGACTTCCCGAACCTCACCGCCGCGATGGAGCGGCGCGGCTGGCCGGCTTCCCGCATTGAACGCGTGATGGGCGGCAACTGGCTCGCCTTGCTCGGCGACGTCTGGGCTTGATCGCGCCTCGGGCACCTTCGGAGACCACGCGATGTCAGCGAACACCTACGACGTCATTGTCCTCGGCGTCGGCGGCATGGGCTCAGCCGCCTGCTGCCATCTCGCCCGCCGGGGCGTGCGGGTGCTCGGGCTCGAGCGCTTCGACATCCCGCATGCCATGGGATCCTCGCACGGCTTCAACCGGATCATCCGCCTCGCCTACTTCGAGGATCCCTCGTACGTTCCGTTGCTGCGGCGCGCCTACGAGAACTGGCGGGACCTGGAGAGACGGTTCGGGGAGCAGCTCCTGTTCATCACCGGCTCGATCGATGCGGGGCCCGAGGGCAGCGCCATGGTCGAAGGCTCGCTCGCGGCCTGCCGGATGCACGACCTCCCGCACCGGCTCCTCGACGGCGCCGAGTTGCGCCGCGTGGCGCCCGGCTACAACCTGCCCGACACGCATCGCGCCGTCCTTCAGCCGGATGGCGGCTTCGTCTCGGCGGAGCGCGCGATCGTCGCGCACGTCACGCAGGCGCAGGCGGCCGGCGCCGAGATCCGGGCGCGGGAGCCGGCGCTGAGCTGGGAGCCGACCGCGACGGGCGTGCGCGTCACGACGGAGCGCGGCACCTACGAGGCGGGACGCCTCATCCTCTCGGCGGGCTCGTGGATGGGCGAGTTCGTGCCGCAGCTGAAAACCGTCGCTGTACCCGAGCGGCAGGTGCTCGGCTGGTTCCAGCCGCGGGAACCTGCTCTGTTCGCGCCGGAACGCTTCCCGGTGTTCAACATGGAGGTCGACGAGGGCAAGTTCTACGGCTTCCCGGTCTGGCACGTGCCGGGCTTCAAGATCGGTCGCTGGCACCATCTCGGCGAGACTGGCGGTGCTGATGCCTTGTCGCGGGAGTGCGGAGCCGAGGACGAGGCGGTGCTACGCCCCTGCGTCAGCCGCTACTTCCCCCAGGCGAACGGTCCGACGATGGCGATGCGGGCGTGCTTCTTCACAAACACACCGGACGAGCACTTCGTAATCGACACGCTGCCGGACCTGCCGCAGGTGGTTGTCGCCTCGCCCTGCTCAGGCCACGGTTACAAGTTCTGCAGCGTCGTGGGCGAGGTTCTAGCCGATCTCGCCACTGGCAAGAGGCCAAGCTTTGACCTTAGACTACATGCGTTTGACCGCTTCACGCCCGGTTTGCATGCGGGTACTGAGCAAAGCTTTGTGTGACCGGAGTCTAGAACCCGTTCGGGACCTGCTCTGTTCGTCTTAGCTTAATAACCCGCAAGATGGCAGGTCGGCGCTTGCTGGGACTTAACGTCTGTCCTCACAACGTAGGCGCCTATGAGCAGACTAGCGGCTTACGGCCAGACTACACCATGCTGGGTCGCCGATGGCGCAAAACCGGTCGTTCGGCTTTGCGCCCATCTCGGTCATTCAGGCAGCTGTAACGACATCCCCTAAGTGGACGTTACCGACTTCCATCAATCATTCGAAAAAAGGACAGTTTACGAACAGACGTGACGCGACATTTCATGGCCGCGTGCGACCCATTGGGCGCCTTGATAAGGTCCGCTTCCAGTCTGTCGACCAGTCGGAGACTTACGATTAGGTAGGAAGCGGTTCGGCGACTTTTAGGGAGGCCAGCATTAGAAGCTGCCGCTTGCTGCCCGCCAAGGACCATCCCGGACAGGACTGCCAATCGAGGAAAGAGCTCAGAACGCCAAGCTCCTTGTCGGCGCACAGCGCTACTGTATAATTGTGGCTTGCAGGAGGATGATATTTCGTTCAATCATACAAATGCCGCGGATTAGTTTACATAATAACCAAAAAATCTCCATTAAAATTTGTTATATAGTAATTCTACAAAGCAATAGGTAGTGGCTGCAGAAAAAATAGGACCAGCGGCGGTGGATAATATGCTCAATACCTCCGCGATCATGGTGAACAGTGCGTTCGAGACGTAGACGAGGTCGCGGTTGCGCATCCGGAACGCCTTGCTGACGAACAGGCTGTTGAGGTCGCGCATGTCAATCCGGTATACCACCCGCACCAGCGGCGTGCCGAGCAGCTTTGAGCCGGGACTGAGCCGGCGCACGACGCTGGCTGGCTCGAACCGGAAGATGAACGTGCCAGCCGAGTCGGCGGCGAAGTCCGACAGGCCGCGCGCCTCGGCCCGCCTGCGCCAGCGTGATGCCGTCCGCCTGGAACGGCAGCTCGGTGCTGTTGCCCAGTGCGCCCACCGCGACGAAAGTCTGCGGATCGCGCACCAGCGTCAGCACGTCGTTGGTCCGCAGGTAGATGTTCTCACGCGGGTTGGACATCACCGTGATCAGCGGCACAGTCGCGGTGACCGGCCCGCGCGAGAGCCGCACAGAGGTCTCGTTGACCGGCGGGCGGTTGCCGCCGGCAGCGGCGATGACGTCGAGGATGCGAGCGCTGTGCCCGTGTTTTGTCCTTGTTGCTTAATGGCCGTAGAGCGGAGATGTCGGATCTAACCGGTCGACGAACGAGAGGTCGACTTTGCGGATTGCGGAGGACTGCGCACCTGGCCTGCCCCCAATTGGCGGCCCGGGTTCGAAGTTAGTGCATCGTCGGTCGGCTGACGATGGCAGGGCGAGCGGACGGCACTGATCCGCTCGGTTCGGTTGGCCAGAGGACGACCTCCGGCGCGGGTGGCTGGTAGCCGAGCGACGAGTGCGGCCGGATGCTGTTGTAGTGCCTCCGCCATTGCTCGATCACGACGCCGACCTCCTTGAGAGTATAGAATACCTCACCGTTGAGAAGTTCATCCCGCAGCTTTGCGTTGAAGCTCTCGCAATAGCCGTTCTCCCACGGACTGCCAGGCTCGATATAGGCCGTGGTCGAGCCAACCGCTGCGATCCAGTCACGGACAGATCGAGCGATGAACTCCGGCCCGTTGTCCGAACGGATGCGCCCTGGCACTCCACGCAGACTGAACAGGTCCGAGAGTACGTCGATCACGTCCAGCGCCTTGAGCTTACGAGATACGCGGATGGCCAGGCACTCGCGTGTGAACTCGTCGATGACGTTCAGCATTCGGTACTTGCGTCCGTTGTGCGTGCGGTGCTCGACGAAGTCGTAGGACCAGACGTGGTCAGGCTGCTCGGGTCGTAAGCGAAGGTAGGAGCCGTCGTTGAGCCAGAGGCGTGCCCGCTTTGGCTGGCGGGCTGGGACCTTGAGCCCTTCGCGCTGCCAGATCCGTTCGACGCGCTTCACGTTCACCGTCCAGCCATCACACCGGAGCAAAGCCGTGATCCGACGGTAGCGGTAGCGTCCATACTGTAGCGCCAGGGCGACGATGGCGGTCGTCAAAGCGGTTTCGTCTTCGGCAAGGACGGCGCATTTGCGCTGGGTCGAACGATGTTGGCCCAGGACACGGCAAGCGAAGCGTTCGGACACACCGTGCTCGGCAACGACGAAGTCGACACAGGCCCGGCGGCGAGCCGGGCTCAGAAGTTTTCCGAAGCTGCCTCCTTCAGGATGAGCTTCTCCAGGGTCAGGTCCGAAATCGCCCGGCGGAGGCGCTGATTCTTCGTCTCCAAAGACTTCAATCTCTTGACTTGATCACCCTTTCGGCCATCGTACTCGGAGCGCCAGCGATAATACGTGACCTCCGTCACCTCGATAGACCGGATTGCTTCGGCGACTTTGCGGCCTTGCGAGACCAAAACATCGACCTGACGCAGCTTTGCGACGATCTCCTCAACCGTATGCTTCTTTCGTCCCATGAAAACATCCTCAACATGGCTCAAAGCCATACCTCAGGCAGGACCACTTTTCGGCTCTTCGCCAAGTTTGGTGAATGAGGGTTGCTGGGCCGGATGCCGGGAGGTGGCTCCTGGCTGAACCGGGCAGGGATTCTCAGATCAGGGCATGACCCTTCTCTGTCACATCCCCGGTTGTCGCTGTCTCCACGTCACGCGTGAGAAGTGCGCTGCCCTTCGCATTACCGCTCAAGCGAAGCGCGATCACGCCCGTTGCCCAGGTTGTCGTACCATCAGTCGGTCTGTGCATAGTCGCTATCATCGACGGCGTGCCGACCTGCCAACGAGCGGTCAGGAGGTGCGCCTGAACCTAACGATCCGACGTTTCTACTGCCACGATCCTGCTTGCGCGCGTCGGACCTTCGCCGAGCGTCTTCCTTGCCTCCTCGACCGCTACGCTCACAGGACCCGCCGGCTGGCCAACGCTCAGGTTCGGACCGCGCTGGCGCTCGGTGCCACACCCGCCGCCCGACTACTGCCGCACCTGGCGATGCCGACCAGTGCCACGACGTTGCTGCGGGGTATCCGCAAATGGCCGCTGCCGACCGGATCCAAACCGATCATCGTCGGTGTCGACGACTGGGCGCTGCGCAAAGGCCGAACCTATGGCACCATTCTGGTCGATCTCGAACGCCGACGTCCCATCGACCTGCTGCCGGATCGTTCGGCCTCGCCTGGCAGTTCGTCTGCGACGCGACCCACAGATCCAGGTCGTGGCACGAGATCGCTCGACCGAGTATGCCCGTGGGACCGCCATGGGTGCGCCCGATGCCGTTCAGGTCGCGGACCGGTGGCACCTTCTGCTCAATACCCGGCAGATGGTCGAGCGCTGGCTCGCCCGCGTTCATCCGCGTTTGAAGCTGTTGCCGGCCGTGACCCCGGCATCGCCATCGATCCAGCGCATCACGGCCTACCCACGCGCACCGTCAGAGATGGTCGCGCGGGCCGCGGTCCGCCGCCGATGGGAAGCGGCCTACGATGATGTGCGTCGCCGCCATGCGGAAGGACACTCGCTTCGGCGCATCAATCGCGAGACCGGAATGGCCCGCGCCACGGTGCGTAAGTACGCCTTCGCCGCGAGCTTCCCCCCGGAATGGCATGCGCGAGCCGAAGCCAAGCATGCTCGATCCTTTTCTAGGGCATCTGCATGGCCGCTTCGATGAGGGCTGCAAGAACGCTGCGCAGCTCTGGCGCGAACTTCGAGGGATCGGCTTTGCCGGCACCTCGAAGCAAGTGCGTCGCTGGTTGTCCGAGCAGCGCGCAGGCTCGGCCAAAACGACAATCCGGTCGCCGCCAGCACCGACCGACATCCATGTTGCAACCTCGACCGCATCACCCCTGGCTTCATCCAAGCAGCTGTCCTGGTATCTCTTGCGTGAGCCCGAAGGACTCGACACCCAGCAAGCTGCAGTCGTCTTGCGCGTCCTGCAGGATCCCGAGGCGGCCAAGGTCATCGAACTAGGCCGCCGCTTCTGCCGGATCGTCCGGAGCTGTTGTGGCCAGCAGCCGTCGGGAAAAACGGATGTCACGGCGTTCGATGAATGGCTAGGCGACGCGCAAACCTGCGGTGTTCGCGTCGTAGAGAGCTTCGCTGGCAGCATCGGCCAGGATGGAGACGCCGTTCGATCTGCGCTGACACTGCCTTGGA
Organism: Methylobacterium sp. GC_Met_3; assembly: GCF_026540775.1. NCBI lineage: Bacteria > Pseudomonadati > Pseudomonadota > Alphaproteobacteria > Hyphomicrobiales > Methylobacteriaceae > Methylobacterium > Methylobacterium sp. GC_Met_3. Next base: position 1,503 of record NZ_JALNUL010000064.1, on the reverse strand, counting down.
GCAGTGGGCAGGCAGAAGGGCAGATCACGCGTCTCAAATCCTGAAGCGCGCCATGTACGGCCGCGCCAATCTCGATCTCCTCCGACGACGGTTCCTCCTCGCAGCCTAATCCACCAAACTTGGCGAAGAGCCACTTTTCAGGGGGCAGGCCAAGCCGACTTTGATGCCGTGTTGAAGCGGCTCGCGCAGCCGAATAGGAACTAATCGCAGCTACTTAGAATGTGCGCGACATTACGAAGCATGCCGCCTTAGCATTGTCACAGATGAACGACGAGTGTCGATCTGTGTGGTTTCAGCAGTTTCTGTAGTTTGATGATTTGTCGGAACATCAAAACGCCAAGAAAAATGGCGCCCCACTACCAACACTGTGATACCAAGTCCCATTAGGACTTCCATGTCTATAACTAATTTCGCATACCAAGTTATTGGAATAATCTGACCATCATTGAAGGTAGAAAGGGTTGAAATACTGAGATGCAGGCAATAAGCTGCCGCTGTGAATATATTGATCCAAATCTGCGCTTGAGAAAGCTCGGTGGGGTCGGAGCTCCAAATTGGGGGTATCCCGCTGAAAGGAGAGTGCGCAACAACAGGATCATGCAATACAAGATTGAAGTTTGCGTTGGCACATATCAAGAGCATCCCTAAATACATCATAATTATCCTTTTGATCGAATCCGAACTGGATTTGTAGTGATTGGAGAGAAAAATCATTGAAATAACTGGAATACTAACAGTGATCACAATCAAAATTCCTACTAAAATTCTCACACATAGAGTGAATCCGAAGGCATGTATAAATACCTGCCCAACGGCTAAATTAGCCAAAGTTATGCACCACCCAAGGATGCCGAGCAACAGCGGGTTGATGCTTCGCACGCGTCTCATGGCGCTTCCGGTTGGCGTTGTGACCGTCAAGCCTTGGCGCGAGAAGATGTCACGCTCGTGGCCAATGCGCGACAGGGAGCTATCAGCGGCCGTATGTGTGAAGGGTATAATTGCCATGAGTTTCCCGAGGCGACGTCCGCAAGCACCTGCTTTTCCAAAGACAGGTCCGCCACGAGCCGCCGCAGCCGCGCGTTCTTGCGCTCTAGATCCTTCATCTTCCTGGCCTGGTCGACTTGGAGGCCGCTGTACTCCTTGCGCCAGCGGTATCAGCTCTGCTCGGAGATCTCCGCCTTTTTGCACGCCAGCGCCAAGTTTTTGCCTTGTGCCGTCTGTACCTCGACTTGGCGCAGCTTCAGCACCACCTGCGCCGCCCTCGTCTTCTGACTTCGCCGCATGTCCAACTCCCTCGGTCCCAGCTGATCCTCACAATCAGCCCGGTCCAAAGCCAGCCGGTTAGGTCAAATCGCCGGCGCCCATGGGTTCATTTACAGCATCGGTAAATCGGCCGCGACCTGCCGGGCGCAGATGAAGCAGCGTAAGCTGTGCAGCTGAATGTGCATCTTTCAGCGCGCACGGTGAGCGGGGCGGCATCACGCTACGGGATTATGAACCGAC
>NZ_JALNUL010000063.1:0-17073 GCF_026540775.1 Methylobacterium sp. GC_Met_3 | reverse complement strand
GGATCCCCCCAGCCCCCCTCCCCTCACGGTAGCTTCGGGCACTGCTCGCCGGGATCGACGTCCTTGAAGGTGCCGGCGACCTTCACGGTGCCGTCCTTCTGGATCTGGCCGAGATACATGGTCAGCGGCGCGTGGTGCTGCTTGCTCATCCGGATCGTGCCTCGCGGGCCGGTGACGCTCACCGTCGGCAGCGCCTCCAGCACCTTGGCGGTCTCGGTCCCGCCCGCCTTCTCGACGGCGGCCTTGTACAGGTAGATCGCCTCGTATTCCGGCACCGAGAGGTCGTTCGGGGTGCGCAGTTCCGCACCGAACTTCTTCTGCATCGCCGCCAGGAAGGTCTTGTTCTCCGGGCTGTCGATCCCGGTGACGTAGGAGGCCGAGAGGTAGACGCCGTCGGCATCGGCGCCCATGCTCTTGGCGGTGCCCTCGTCCAGCGCGAGATTGGCGAAGGGCAGCGCCACGCCCGCGCCGCGCAGCTGCTTGGTCAGCGTGACGTTCGGCGCGCCGCCGGCCGTCGAGGTGATCAGCGCGTCGGGCTTGGCTTCCTTCAGCTTGGAGATGATCGCCGTCCAGTCGCTGCCGTCCATCGGCAGGTATTCCTCGCCCAGAACCTTACCGCCGGTCTTCTCGACGTAGTTTTTGGTGAAGCCCAGCATGCCGCGGCCGAAGGCGTAATCGCTGCCGATCAGGAAGTAGGTCTTGGCGCCCTTCGCCTTGAAGGCATCCACCACCGGCGGAACCTGCTGCTCCGGCACCCAGGCGTTCACGAACATGTTCTTGTTGCAGGAATGGCCCTCGTAGAACGAGGTGTAGATGTAGGGCACCTTCCCCTTGGTGACGGCGGGCAGGCCGGCGTTGCGGGCCGCGCTCGTCTCCATCGAGATCAGGACGTCGACCTTCTTCTGGTAGATCAGGCTGTCGAACGCCTTCTGGGCGCCCGCCGCCCCCGAGGCGTCGTCGGCGACCTCCAGGGCGAGTTTGCGGCCGAGCACGCCGCCCTTGGCGTTGATTTCCTCGACCGCGAGTTCGGCCGACTGCACCACCGAGGGCGCCACGACGCTGTTGGCGCCCGACAGGCCGATCGGGATGCCGATGACGATCGGCTTGCTGTCGGCGGCCTGTGCGGCCGTTGCGGCGAACGCCAGCGCCGTGGCGCCGAGCGCCAGCGTGGTAACGCCGAGGGGGGACGATTTCACCATGAACGAACTCCTTGTGGGGGGACGGGGCGCGGGTCTGCGGTTCAGCGGTAGATGTCGGTTCGGCGGTCGCGCAGCAGCGAGTTGAACGTGTTGAGGTCTTTGCGTCCGGCGGCGTCGAGGTCGACCAGCGCCGAGAGGGTTTCGGTCTCCGTGCGGCTCGCCGGGCCGGCGAGCGGCCAGCCCTTCGGCCCGATGATCAGGCTCTGGCCCTCGAAGGGCTGGCCGCGCTCCACGCCGACCCGGTCGGCGCAGGCGATGAAGAGGCCGTTCGAATGCGCGGCGGCCCGGTGCAGGGTGTTGGCCATGGCGGCCTCGCCCGCGGGCTGGTCGGGCATCGGCACCCAGTTGGTCGGGATGCAGACGATCTCGGCGCCGCCGAGCGCCAGCTGCCGGAAGGTCTCGGGGAACCAGCCGTCGTAGCAGATCGCCACGCCGACCTTGCCGAGCGCCGTCTCGAAGACCGGGAAGCCGAGATCGCCCCGGGCGAAGAACACGTTCTCCTGGTCCCAGAGATGCGCCTTGCGGTAGGTGCCGATGTAGCCCTCCGGCCCGACGATCACGGCGGCGTTGTAGAGGGTGTCGCCCGCCACTTCAGCGATTCCCGCCACGATGTGGAGGCCGAGATCCGCGGCGAGCGCCCCCCAGGCGCGGGTGGTCGGACCGTCCGGAACCGGCTCGGCGAGGGATCGCGCCTCGGCCTGGGATTCGAACACGTAGCCGGTGCTGGCGAGTTCCGGCAGGACGATCAGCCGGCTGCCCTCGGCGGCGGCGGCACGGACGAGATCCGCCGCGCGTGCCATGTTGCCCGCGACATCGCCGAATTGCGGCGCGAACTGGATGCAGGAGACCCGGATCGGCGGGCGTGCGGGATCGTTCGCTTGGACCATGGACGCTCCAAAACGCAAAAAGCCCCTGGGCGCGGAGAGGATCATCCGCGAACCAGAGGCTTCAAAGCCGTGATGTGGTACAGCAGAGCTGCTGCGGGGCAACCTTGCCCGGTTCGACTACGATACGCGTCACATTCCGGACCGCAAGACCATAAAAGCAGCAGGCTGCTGCGATCAGGTCTTGTCCGCCAACGCGATGCGCAGTCCCAGACCGCTCATCGCCTCGTGGGCCGCCACCACGCTCTCGGCGACGCTCGCCATCGGCACGCGGGCGGCGGTGGCCCGGTCCCGGAGCATCTTGTAGGCGGCGTCCTCGTCGATCCGGTTCAGGTCCACCAGCAGCCGGACCGCCTTCTCGACGGTGCGACGGCCCTTCATGGTCTCCTCCAGCCGGTTGATCTTGCTGATCAGCCGTCCCTCGTAGCCGCGTCGGTAGCGCGCCAGGGCGAACTGGGTGAGCACGCCGCGGGGATGGAGCGGCTTGTTGAGCACGCCGTGGGCGTTCACATCGGCGATCGCCTTCAGGGAAGTCGGGCTCTCGTAGGCCACGATGGCGATGACGGCCGGCTCCGCCTCCTCGATCGAGGGTAGGAGGTGCATCACCTGCGCGTCGTCGAGCTGGATGAACAGGGTGTCGATCTCCGGCGGCAGCGCGGCGGGCGGCGGCCAGACCAATGAGACCGCGCAGCCGAGGCGGCGGAGTTGCTCGAGCAGGGCCGCGCCCTCCTCGTCGCGGGGGTGGATGACGAGGGCGCGCGCCCGCCGCAGGTCATCCAGGATCCTGCGCGCGGGGGCGCTCCCGCGGCGATCCCCTCGTCCAGCCAGTTCGTCTCGAAGCGCGACCACGCGAGGTAGGGATCGGGCCGCACCGGCCGGCGGCCCCGCCAGACCACGTCGAACTGCCCGTCCGCGCGCGCGACCCCGATGCCGGGGGTGAGCCAGATGTGCCGGGTCTCACCGTCGAAGGCCAGCTCGCCCTCCGGCGCCGCGAAGCGCTGGCGCAGGGCCGCCGCGCCGAGCCGCGCGGCATCGAGCGTGCCGGCCTCCGCCAGCGCCCGGGCGAAGAGATGCACCTGCGCGTAGGCGGTCTCCGACCACATGCTGGTGGGGCGCTCTGGCCCGAACCGGGCCGCGAAGGCGGCGACGAACCGCCCGTTCTCGTCGCCGGGCAAGGCGGCGAAATATGGCGCGGCGAGGACGTGGCCGGAGCAACGCTCCGGGCCGATCGCGTGGATCTGCCCCTCGGCCAGGGTCAGGCTCGCGATCGGGCAGCGCGCCCGGTCGATCCCCGCATCCGCGTAGGCGCGGTACAGCCGCTCGGCCCCGCGCCCGACCACGGTGGAGAACACCGCGTCCGGGGCGACCCGCCGGATCTCGGAGACCATCGCCCCGTGCGCGTCCTCGTCGGCGTCGAGCGGGGCATAAAGCTCGCCCACGATGGTCCCGCCCTTGGCCTCGATCAAGTCGCGCATGACCCTGTTCGACTCGCGGGGATAGATGTAATCCGAGCCGATCATGAAGATCCGAGAGCCATGTTTCTGCAACAGATAGTCAGACAGCGCGAAGATATTCTGGTTCAGGGTTGCTCCGGTGTAGATAATGTTCTCCGAATACTCGAAGCCCTCGTAGATCGACGGGTACCAGAGCAGGCCGTTGTGCCGCTCGACGGTGGACAGGACCGACTTGCGGCTCGCCGAGAGCGAGCATCCGAACACCACCTCGGCCCCATCCTCTGCCAGCATGCGCCGGGCCAGGGCACGATAGGCGTCGGTGTCGCCGGCGGGATCGTAGCAGATCGGCTCGATCGGGCGTCCGAGGACGCCGCCGGCGGTGTTGATCTCCTCGATGGCGAGCGCGGTACCGAGAAAATGCTCGGTCTCGGTGATGCCGCTGACGCCGCTTCGCGAGAACAGGACGCCGACGCGCCACGTCGCTTCGTCCCTGGCCGCCATGGTATCCTGACCCTTGCTGAATGCCCGCTCACCGGAGGGTGCTGCGATCGGCCGTCCTATCTCACGGGCGTGGCACTGGGAAAGCAAGGGCCGCCGGGGGCGAGCGCGTTCCGAGGCCGAAGGGGATGGATCGGCCTCACGTAGCCCTCCCTCGACTGCGGCGTAGCGGCTCCGACGCGAAAGTCCCGGAGGGCCGACCGATCCGGCACGGTTTCAACGCGAGGGCGTCAGATCGTCCAGCCCCCGTCGATCGCGAGGGCTTGGCCGGTGGTGTAGGTCGCTCCGGCCAGGTAGACCGCGAGGTCGGCGATCTCCTCCGGCGTGCCCAGCCGCCCGATCGGCTGCCGGGCGATGAACGCGGCCCGGGTCTGCTCGTAATCGCCCTGGGCCCGGATCCGCTCCTGCAGTGATGGGCTCTCGACGGTGCCGGGGCAGATCGCGTTGCAGCGGATGTTGTAAGCGACGTAATCGGCCGCCACCGCCTTGGTCAGCCCGATCACCGCCGCCTTGGTGACTCCGTAGGCAAAGCGGTTCGGCACCCCTTTCACCGAGGACGCCACCGAGGCCATGTTGAGGATGGCGCCGTCGCGTCGTTCGAGCATGCCGGGCAGCACGGCGCGGATCGTGCGGATCATCGCCTTGACGTTGAGGTCGAAGGCGAAGTCGAGATCCGCATCGGGCATCTCCAGGATGGTCCCGCCATGGACCACGCCGGCGCAATTGAACAGCACGTCGATCCGACCGATCCGCTCGACCAGGGCCGCGATGGCGGCCGCGTCGCGCACGTCGAGGGTTGCGGTGCTGAGGCCATCGGCGCGCAGTTCGGCAAGGGCGTCCGCGTTGATGTCGGTGGCGTGGACCCGAGCGCCGCTGGCCGCGAAGGCGAGCGCGCTCGCCCGTCCGATCCCCTGCCCGGCCGCCGTGATCAGGACCGTCTTGCCCGAAAGATCTGCCATGGTCCGCTCCCTGAAGTCTCCGTCTCCTTATGGAGAGGAGCGACTCAGAGCCTGTTTCACCCCGCTTTCCAAGCGCCGACCCAATCCGATTTTTCTGCGCGTCCGCACGTTGCAAGAGAGCCCTTCTCCGCGGTTGGCGCTCCGCCGCGACACCTCGGGTCAGAGTTTGGATGACCGTCGCGCTGTGTCGCGTATCAGCTCGACAAAAGGGGGGCCCTGTCGCGGACGAAGCGCCCCTTCGTGAGCGTCCACCGCGCATCTGGTGCCAGCGTTTCTGGCAAGCCCTGGTACGGGATCGTGGAACGTCGCCAGCCGCGCAGCATGTCGATCGCGAAGTCGATGCAGTGCGTGCGTCGTTGCCGCCGTGCGTCGCACTTGCAGCTGCGTGGAATGGCGTCTTCGCGCATTTCGGCGGTTGAGACGTCTTTATCCGGCGCTGGAACACGCTTTTTGGCGGTGAAACGCTGCTCCGACAGATCGGATAGTCACCGATCGACCGGCGGGCCAAACACCATCAAACCGATTCGCCCACAACCCAATCTCCGGCCGGGCTTGCCGAGTCGCCATTTGGGACTCGACTCAAGCTTGCGAATCGTGACTGTCTGCAGTCAGTTGCAGTTTGTCCGCTATTTTGGCGCTTTTTCTGCAAGCGAGGCCTGAGAGGATGAACCAGTATACGGGGGCTCACACGGTTGCGCCCCCTCCCCCCGTATCGCCAGCCGCGATGATCGGTGATCACGCCGCGGTCCTGCGCGAACAGCTCCAGGCCATTTCCTCCGGGCTCTTTCCGCCCAGCTCGGCGAAGTCGCTGCGCCGTTTCACCTCCACCGAGGTCGCCCGCATCGTTGGTGTGACCGTGTCGCGCATCCAGCAACTCGCATCCGAGGGGCATGGTCCGCAACCCGACGTGTCATCGACTGGACGTCGCTCCTACAGTCTCGCCGATATCCATGGGCTTCGCGTCTATCTCGACGAGAAAACACGTGGCGGTCGTCGCTATCAGCCCATTCGAGGCGAGAACGAGCACCTCCAGGTCATCGCCATCGCGAACTTCAAGGGCGGCTCCGGCAAGACGACCACAACGACGCATCTTGCTCAACATCTGGTCCTAAAAGGTTACCGGGTTCTTGCGCTCGACCTCGATCCACAGGCCAGCATGTCGGCCCTGCTCGGCGTCCAGCCGGAACTGGAGGTGGGCGAGAACGAGACGCTCTACGGCGCCATCCGCTACGACGCGGAACGGCGTCCCCTCGAAGCGATCATTCGCCGAACCTACTTCACAGGACTGGACCTCGTGCCCGCCAACCTCGAACTCATGGAGTTCGAGCACGAGACCCCGCGCGCGCTGAGCGAACGCCGTCCCGGCGAACCGCTGTTCTTCGATCGCATCGCGCACGCGCTGGAATCGGTCCAGAGCCAGTACGACGTGGTCGTGATCGATTGTCCGCCGCAGCTGGGCTACCTCACGCTATCGGCCCTCTGTGCGGCTTCGGCGCTTCTGGTGACCGTGCATCCGCAGATGCTCGACGTCGCTTCGATGAGCCAGTTCCTGGCCATGACGGAGGATCTGCTCGGCGTCGTCACCGAGCATGGCGGGCGGCTGCAATACGATTGGCTGCGCTACCTCATCACCCGCTACGAACAGCACGACGCCCCGCAGACGCGCATCGTCGGAATGCTGCGCACGCTGTTCGAGGACGCGGTGCTGACCGCGCCGATGCTGAAATCCTCGGCGGTGTCCGATGCGGGGCTGTCGAAGCAGACCCTCTACGAGATCGGCCGAGAGGGAATCACCCGCTCGACCTACGATCGGGCACTCGAGGCGTTGGATGCCGTCAATAGCGAGATCGAGGGTCTGATCCGACTGGCGTGGGGCCGGTCATGAGTCGGCGTTCGAACCTCGACGCGCTCTTCGGCTCTCGAGCGACGCCTAAACCGGTGTCGAGCCCGGAGCAGTTTGCAGATGCAAACCCGGTCGAGTCGAACGATGAGTTTGCACCTGCAAACCCCCCTCCCCCAACCCCAGCACCGGAACGTCGTCGGAGCGGCGCCATCGGCGCAATGAGCAATACCCTTCGCGGGTTGGCCGCGAAGGCGGATGCCGCCGCCGCTCTGGAGCAGGGTTCGGCCGTTATCGACCTCGACCCTAAGCTCATCGACGCCTCCTTCATTGCCGACCGGGTTGCCGACGCGAACGACGCCAGCCTCGACTCGCTCGTCGAGAGTATCCGGGAAAGTGGCCAGCAGGTGCCGGTGCTGGTCCGCCCTCACCCGACGGCGGCCGGTCGCTATCAGATCGCGTTCGGCCGACGACGGACACGCGCGGCCCAGCTCCTCGAGCGACCTGTGCGCGCGGTGGTGCGGCCGCTCACCGATGCCGAGCTTGTCATTGCCCAAGGCAAGGAGAACCTCGAGCGGCGCGACCTCAGCTACATCGAGCGCGCGTTCTTCGCGCTGCGTCTGGAGGCACACGGATTTCCGCGCGAGACGATCACCGCGGCCATGGGGGTGGGGAAGGGCGACCTCTCGACCCTGATCTCTGTGGCGCGAAGCGTTCCGGAGGACATCCTCGCGGCGATCGGTCCTGCTCCAGCGGCGGGCCGTCCGCGCTGGATGCTCCTGGCCGAGCGCGTGAAGGATGCGAGCCGCCCTGCCCTGACTGAGATCCTGGGTGATCCGGCGTTCCAAGCCAAGAACACGGACGAGCGGTTTGCAGCGATCTTCGCTGCCGTGGCGCCGAAACAGGAGCGCAGGCCGAAGGCCCAGGTCTGGAAAGACGAACACGGTCGAAGGCTGGCCCGGGTCGAGCGTTCAGCCGACCGCGTCGCGCTCGCCTTCGACGAAAAGATTGAGCCTGGTTTGGCGGACTACGTCCTCGACCGGCTTCCCGAGATCCTTGCGGCCTATCGGCAGAGCAAGGGCTAACCCGACCCGTCACACGAACGAAAGGAGACGAGAACACCGCAAAAAGAAAGGGCCCCCCGAACCGCGTCCGGAAGACCCTCTCTCGTCCTAAGCAAGCGTAGAGAATCACATCTCCCGGCACATCGTCAAGCACTTTGACGTCGATTCGGCGAACGTCCGAACTTTGCCCGGTGCTCGGCCACACCATGAGCCTGCACATCACGACGCCCTTCGGGCGGCGACCGCTGACGGCTGCGCAATTCCACGCGCAGGCGCAGGCGGCCGGCTGTCCAAACGAGACCACCGTGAACAAGTGGTCCGTCTTCCGCGATCTCGCCGCCGCACGCTCGGCGCTTGGACTCTCCGACCGCGCCCTCGCGGTGTTGGATGCCTTGTTGACCTTCCATCCAGAAACGACGTTGAGCCCCGGGGAGGGGTGCGAACTCGTCGTGTTTCCCTCGAACACGGCGCTGGCTCTGCGAGCGCACGGCATGGCGGAAGCAAGCCTTCGTCGGCACCTCGCCGCTTTGGTGGAAGCCGGCATCGTGATCCGGCGCGACAGCCCGAACGGGAAGCGCTACGTCCGACGCGGCCAGACCGGGGCTGTCACCCAGGCCTTCGGGTTCGACCTGTCGCCGTTGGTTGCCCGCGCCGGTGAGTTCGCAGCCCTTGCCGAAACGGTCCGAGAGGCTGCACGAACGCTTCGCGTCGCCCGTGAGCAGGTGACCCTCCTGCGTCGCGACTGCGCGAAGCTGATCCTGGCTCTGGAAGAGATCGAAGGTGGCACAACATCGGCCGAGCCGCTCCGCAGCCGTTACCGCGGCATTCTCGATAGCCTTCCGAGATCGCCGTCCGCCGACGCTTTACTGGCGGCAGCGGCAGGTTTGAATCACCTGCGGGCCGATCTGAGTAAGCTGCTGTCGGCACATTGGGAAACAGCAGAATCAAGCGGCAGTGCCGCGCAGAATGAGCGGCACGTTCAGAGTTCAAATCCCGAGTCTGCTGATAATGAAAATGCCATCGTGGAAGAGAAGAAGGCGGCCGTAGCGGCGGGTCCGGGCATCGACCGTCTGGCGGTCGATGCCGCGACGGTTCGAGCGACCTACCCGCTCGGGTTCGTGCTCGACGCCTGCCCGGATATCCAAGCCTACGCACGCGGTGAGATCCGAACCTGGAACGAGCTCATTTCGGTGGCTGACCTTGCCCGGGCAGCCATGGGCATCAGCCCCCATGCGTGGCGGGAAGCGCGGTCTGAAATGGGCGCGGACGTCGCGGCCATCACGGTTGCGGCGATCCTGCAGAGGGTCGAGCGGATCAACAGTCCGGGGGGCTATCTCCGCTCGCTCGTGGAGCGCAAAAAAGCGGGCCGATACAGCCTCGGCCCGGTGCTGCAAGCTCTAAACAGGGCGAAGCTCGGCTCGCCGGCGGAGCGGCAATGAGATGGTCCCGCGTAGAATCAGGACCCGGATCTGCCCTCACCCACCCGCTCGTGCGATTGGCGATCGCCGGAGGCGAGGATGAGACCATGGAACTCATCCTCGCCTCCGGAAGAGAGCAGGAAGCCCACGGATCCGTGTCGACCCTGAGGATCCTGTGGCCGGCTCGCGCGAATCCAACAGCGCGGGGAGGGTGCTCTGGTGGGCAACGGCCCGCACTTTTCGCGGGCCGGCGCCATGCCCGCACGATCGAGCACCGCAGAGACGGCGATGCGAGCCATGTCCACATCCATAGGTGCCGTCGCGGCGCAAAAGGGGGAGTGCGGTCGCCGCAACTGCGAACCGAGGCCAAGCCGATGCTGACACCAATGGAGGAGCGGCAGCGCGCCCTCGTCCACCGGCTGGTTTTCCGCTCCGACCTCGTCAATTCGGTGTGGGGGCGGCGCACGCGAACGGATGCGGGCGTGGGAGCAGTCCATTTTGGGGTGCGAGCGGATCCTGCGGGATCCGGGCGAAGAACCTTCCAGCGGCGCAACCGTCAGCGGCAGCTGTCGCGTGTCGGGTCGAAACCGATTGCTGCGGGACCGCGGATCATAGCCGGCGCGTTGGAAAGCTCGACGAGCGCGTATCCGGCGGCACGGTGTCGAACGGATCATGCGCAGCGACGCCGAGCGGCGTGAAATGTCGGACATTCCGGGTGAGGACTGTCCAACCATGGTGTTGAGCCGTGGCGGCAATCGCAAGATCGGCAAAGCCGGGCGCGTGCCCCTGTCCACGCGCCGCGTCGGACAACCTCCCGATATGCCGAGCGACCGGAATGTCGACGGGCAGAATCTTTGCCGCATACAGGTGCAGGATGACCTCCAGCCACTCGGAGAGGCGCTCCGCCTTCCGCGCAGCACCATCCCTGCGACTTTTCGCGATGCCATCCTCGATCTCCGCGATGGTCACCACGGACAGGTGGAGGTCGGCGCTGTTGCGGTCCATCCAGTCGATCAGTTCGACGGCAGGAACAGCCTTGGTCGGCGCGCCGGCCGACAGGACGTTGGTATCGACCAGATACACGGCGTCACAGCTCGGCGCTTCTCAGGCCACCGGAAGGGGAGGGGAGGTCGTCGTCCGTGATGGGCGCCGCCATGAGGAGCCTGCCGAGGGACGGGACCTGCGACAGCCTCTGCCACTCGGCGAAGCTCAGCAGCACGGCCTCGGGCCGGCCATGGCGCGTGATGATCGACGGTTCGCCCTGCTTGGCCTGATCGATCACCGCCGAGAGCGTAGCCTTGGCATCGCGAAGTTGGATTTCCTGCATGAGACGGCACCGTGACCACTATGGTCATATTAGGCATGCGGCCCCGCGCCTGCAAGGTCGGCCTCAGCCGTTCGGATGCCTTGGCAGACGCCTCGGACGGCCTCTACGCAGCTCGGCACTCGCGCTGGGGTCTGATGCTGCCGGCCGACAACGCGATCGCCGCGACCGACCGGCCTCAGAAGGGGAGGGCCCGCTCGATCAGAACGACGGCCTTGCCGGCCTGGCGCGCATCTTCGACGTGTTCGACGATGAAATGCGCGACGTCGGCCCGCGCAATCAGCCCGTTTCGCCACGACGCAGGGTCTTCGAGGACACGGTACCGCCCGGTCGCCTGTCCGCCCGTCAGCACCCCGGGGCGGACCAGCGTCCAGTCCAGTGTGCTGCGGCGGATGCGCATCTCCTGGGCATCCTTGTCGTCGTAGGCACGTCCGAAGACCAGCCGGAAGGGCAGGCGCTGCAACGGGCTGATCGCGTCGCGGCTGTCGCCCGCGCCGAAACCGGTGACGGCGATCAGTCGCCGGACACCGGCCTTCTCCATGGCGGGCACGAGGATGCCGGTCGCATCCGAGAACAGCCGGACCGACCCGAGCAAGTCCCGCGCGGGGACGCCGAGCGCCTGGACCACCACATCGACGCCATCGAGCGCCACCTCGACGTCATGCCGGTTCAAGGCGTCCCCAGGAAAGCGCTCCAGGTTCGGGGCCGATTGCTCCATCCTGTTCGCGGAGCGGGCAAAGGCCCGGACGCGATGCCCTGCGCACAGGGCCGCCTTCACGGTCTCCAAGCCTATGCCCTGGCTGGCACCGATGACGAGGATGTGGGCCATGGGAACCGTGGGGCGCGATGCGGAAGGGAGACCCGTAGATCGGGCGCGTCGAGCTGCCCGCCATGTGGCCGTTTGCCCGAAGGCAGGCCCGCGTGGTCGGCCGACGCGCCGCCCAATCCCCTCTGATCACAACATCCAGGATCCCGCCACCGGGGACGCCGTCCCCCGGTGGCGGAGGTGGCGCCCGCATCCGCGCGGCGCCACCGTCGCGTCAGTAGCTCACGTATCCGCCGGCGCCCCGGCTGGGGCGGACTGCACTGCCCGTGTTGACCGGCGGTGCGACCTGCCGACGCTCGGCCTGACGTTTGGCGAGGGCACGACCGGCGGCGCAACCACCCACTGCGCCGAGCACACCATGCCCAGCATAGTGCCCGGCGATGCCGCCGACGATGGCACCCTTGATGCAACCCTTCGCCTCGGCAGCCTGACCGGCGGCCAGGAGGGCACTCGCCGCAACAGCGGCCATGGCGACACGCTTCATCATCGTGATCGTTCCTCGGCGGCATCATCGCCGCGACTGCGATGTAAGTGCTCACGTTCTCTTAGGAAGAGGGGTCTGGGCATATTTTTATGACTTCACATACTTTCGATTGGTGTGCTCTGTCTTTCGAAAGGACATCGACTGGCTGCCGTCCTCTTTTCCAAAATGAATGTTGCTTGAACGACGGCGCGGAGGTGCCTGGCCTGACGCTGCCGGAGGCCGACGCACTTGCAATGCAGTCCACCTGGCCGTTTGCGGGGCTCAACGCGTGTCGGAGCCGGTAAACACAGTCGCGTCGGGGGGATCGCATGGGTCGGCCTGATCGACCGGCGCACGAGGCTGAGGATGCCTTGCGTGTGCGGCGGATCGCGATGCGGCGGTGCTATTCCACGACCTCGGGCCAAGTCAGGTCCGTACAAGGGTGAACGTATTGAGACAGTCCTGACTGGCAGTTCAGCCATACCGGTGAGGCAGAATGGTCGGCAGCCGCGTAGGACCTGGGTTGAGAGCGACAGAAGATGCGTCTTTGCGCAGATTGATGGCGTATTGAGGCCTGATAAAACGGGCGGGATAGTGTGACGCGGCAGGCCGCTATCGATTTAGACACAGATGGAAACCAAAACGTATCGCAAACCCAGGAACGGTGGCGGCGCTCTATTGTTCGTAGCGTTCATGTGGATGCCGACACAGGCATCTGCGCCCAAACGATGGAGAGCCACTCGATGAGGATGAAGATCGGCGTCGTCACGCTGGCCGTTCTGGCCAGCCTCGCTGCCCCCGCTGCCCAGGCAGCCGAGACAGCCCCTGCCGGCAAGGCCATGGATGCGCTCCGGGCCGGAACCCTTCCGGTGTCCTACTCCCAGTTTCGCCCCGGCTACGGCGGCTGGCACCGTGGCGGCTGGCACCGTGGCGGATTTGCTGGATGGCGCGGCGGCTATGGCTACGGCTACCGCCGAGGCCCGGGTGTCGGCGCCGCGGTCGGCGCAGGCCTTCTCGGCTTTGCGGCCGGCACCGTGATCGGTTCGGCAGCAGCAAACAGCGCGGCGCGGCCCGTAGCCGTCTACGAGACCCCCGCGCCGGTCGTCTACGCCCGTCCGGTGGTTGTGCGCGGTTCGGCCTACTGCGCGTCGCGCTATGCCTCCTACGACCCGGCCTCGGGCACCTATCTCGGCTATGACGGCTTCCGTCATCCCTGCCCGTAACAGGCGAAGGATCGTCTGAACTCCGGCCCCGGTCGCTCACAGGCGGCCGGGGCTTTCGTCATGCCGGCTTGAGATTTGATCCGGTAGGCCGGCGATGCCTGCAGACGCGCAGACAGCTCATCTCTGGACGCGGATGTCCCCACGGCGCGCGACGCTTCGATGTCGCGACCCAGAATCGTGCGCTTCATCGACCCGGATAGACCGTACAGCGCGTGGATTCTTGGCCTGCGGAGCGCCGCGGAGATCGAGGGTCACGGTGGGCGCCATCCGTCCCATCCTTCCGGACTGAGCCGTGAATGAAAGAGAGGGGAGGGGGCCCCGTTTCGATGTCGACCGCGTTGGTGCCGGCCCCGCCTGTTCCAAGACCCGTTTGCGATGCGCGCTGGTCTGGGAGGCACGGGCTTTCATCATCGCCGGCATCCGTATCGGGCAGGAATCGGGCCGGTCCGCGGCTTGGACCGGGCCCCAGTCCGGAAGCGGATCAGCGGCGGGCCGGGCGCATCCAGAACGATGGCTGCGCCCGGCCTTCCTACCATCCCGAATCCTGCTCTCAGGCGGCGCGCCGCTCGACCACGACGGTGTCGACGATCTTGGTGTCCTCGTAGAGCCACTTGGCCAGGGCACCCGCGATCATGGCCCCGGCAACGGGCGCGAGCCAGAACAGCCAGAGCTGCGCCACGTACTCACCGCCGGCGAACAGCGCGACGCCGGTCGAGCGGGCCGGGTTCACCGAGGTATTGGTCACCGGGATCGAGACGAGGTGGATCAGCACGAGGGCAAAGCCGATCGGGATGCCGGCAAAGCCGCTCGCCGCACCCTTCGAGGTCGAGCCGATGATGATCATTTTGACTTTCGTGATGGTCCTCGGGATCCGCGCCGGTACGGTTGCGGCGGGGGCCCGTTCCCACGGCCGCCGACTCTGCGTCGGTCGGCTCCGAGCCGAGGTCGACGGGCTCCGGGGACGGCTCAGCGTTGATCCGTGTCGGTATCGATCACGGCATCGCGCATGCGGCCGTCCTTGCGCGACAGATGCGGCGTCCCGGGGCGTTGAGCGACGAACCTCGCCTTCAGGTTGTCGTTCCGGGTGGCCGGTATGCCCGTGACCGCCTCGGGCGACTGCGCCAGAGCCGGACAGGCTGCGCGCAGGATGCCGGAGAGACGGTAACGGCTTCTCATCGTGGCACCTCCGTTTCGTGGTGTGGGGATCGTCGGTCTCATCTAAAGACGCGCGTGCCGGCGTTGCGTCCGGCTGCATCGGTCAGGCTTCTCCGAGCTCGACGGCGAGCCTGTTCCGCGCGCGGCTGACCCGGCTCTTCACCGTCCCAGCCGGGCAACCGATCCGCTCGGCGGCAGCCTCGTAGGAAAGGTCCTTGATCGCGACGAGGAGCAGCGCTTCGCGCTGGGCGGGCTCGAGACGGTCGAGCGCCGCCTGGACGTCCCGTACGTCGAGCCGGTGCTCCTGATTGGCCAGGCTCGACAGACCGGCCGCGTACGTGCCCTCCGGGTCCGGCACTTCGCGGCGATGCTTCATCCGCCCGTTGAGATGGCCGTTGCGCAGAATCGTGAAGAGCCACGCCTTCAGACGGGTTCCGGGGCTGAAGCTGGTGCGGTGCTCCCAGGCCTTGAGCAATGTGTACTGGACGAGGTCGTCGCTCTCGGTGGCGTTGCGGCTCAGCGACAGCGCGTAGCGGCGCAGGTCGGGCAAGACGGCGATCAGATCGGCCGCGAAGCCGCGTCCCGATCGCGCTTCGGCTGCATCCAGCGCCTCGGACAGGCGCAGCACTGCCTCGGACAGAGGCGATCCATCATCGAGGGATTCAACTTCTGGGTAATAATCCCGTAGTTCTCGTCCGAGCCCGCCGCTCGCGATCGAGATCACCGCTCCGTGAGCGGCGGGCACGCGGAATTCTTCGGCAACATGGGTCACGCGATTGAACTCACCATCGCTTGGATGTCGGCACCCAGGACCGTTCGCCGGTCACGTGGGCCTCGTCGAGCATCAATCTTTGGTCGCCGGTCCCGAGTTCAATGATACGCGTATACCAGGATCTTAACATAAATTTTGGAACCAGCTTGCGCGCAATCTGTTCTTGCGTCGCTGCCGATCGGGCCGAGGCGATAGAAAAGGACGATGCGGGTCGTGACGGCGGGCGTCGACAGGCACGAACTCCGGCAGATCATCGCCGGCCTCAGCGAAGGCGTGATCCTGGTCGAACCCGACCAGACCATCGCCTACGCCAACGAGGCCGCGCTCGCGATGCACGGCGCCGGCAGCCTGGACGAACTCGGACCCACGGTCGATGCGTACCGCGAGCGCTTCCGCCTGCGCTACCGCAACCACGTCACCCCAAACCAGTACCCGATCGAGCGGGTCGTGGCGGGCGAGCGGTTCCACGACGTCGTCGTCGAGGTCCGGCGCACCGACCGGCCCGAGCAGGATTTCGTCCATTCCCTGCGCAGCCTCGTGGCCACGGACCGTGAGGGCAAACCGAGCTGTCTCGCGCTGATTCTGAAGGACGTCACCGATCAGTTCGAGGCCGAGGAGCGGTTCGAGACGACCTTCAATGCGAATCCGGCCCCGGCGGTCATCACGCGCCTGTCGGATCTGCGCCACGTCAAGGTGAATACCGGCTTCCTCGAGATGACCGGCTTCACCCGCGATGCCGTGATCGGCCGGACCGCCTACGAGGTCGACGTGCTGGCGGAGGCGCGCAACCGCGACCTCGCCATCACGCGCCTCAAGGAAGGCGGCACCATCCCGCAGATGGAAGCCTGCCTGCGCCTGCCCGACGGGGGCAGCCGCTTCGTGATCGTGGCGGGCCAGCCGATCGAGATGGGCGACGAGCCCTGCATGCTTTTCACCTTCGCCGACCTCGAATTGCGGCGGAAGGCGGAGATCGCGCTGCGCCAGAGCGAGTCCCGCTTCGCGAAGGCGTTCCGCCTCACCCCCGTCCCGACCGTACTGGCGCGGGCCGACGGGTTCCGGGTCACGGGGGTCAACGAAGCGTTCACCCGCGTGTTCGGCCTGAGCCAGGACGACATCGTCGGTCGCAGCCTGGACGAGGCTGGTTTGTGGCTGAGCGACCGGCAGCGGACCGACTTCGAGGCGGCGCTGGAGCGGACGGGCTATCTCCTCGGTGCGGAGGTCTGCCTCCGCCACGGAAGCGGGGCGAGCCTCGATTGCCTCGTCTCGGCCGAGCGCATCGAGATCGACCACGACGCGTTCGCGCTGCTGGTGATGCAGGACATCACCGACCGCAAGCACACCGAGCGCGAGCTGTTCGACGCCATCGAGACGGTGATGGCCGACACGTCCTGGTTCAGCCGTGGGCTGATCGAGAAGCTCGCCAACCTGCGCAGGCCGAACGTGGGGACCTCCGACGCCGCCACCATCAACCTGACGGCGCGTGAGCGGCAGATCCTGAACCTGATCTGTGCCGGGTTCGACGACGCGGCCATCGCGCGCAAGCTCGACCTGTCGCGCAACACGGTGCGCAATCACGGCGCTGCGCTCTACCGCAAGATCGGCGTCCATAAACGCAGCGAAGCCGTCGTCTGGGGGCGTGAAAACGGATTTCCCTCACATGTATCGGGAACAAAATAACTACTTATTAGTATAAAATGATCATTGAAGATAGAGACAGGGTGATCATCTCAGTCTCGGTTCAGGGTTTTCTCGAACGATACGGAGTGACCGTGGCCGAAGACAAGAATTCCACTTCCGCCGAACACCTCAAGGGTTCGGTCAAGGAAGCCCTCGGCAAGCTCACCGGCGATCCCCGGGTCGAGGCCGAGGGCCGGCGTCAGAAGAAGGACGCCAACACCCCCAAGGCCGGTCGATCCAAGCCCACGGGGCCGGAGCGCGGCTGACATCCCACCCGGGATGGTCCGATCGGGCCATCCTTTCGAGACACCAAGAGA
>NZ_JALNUL010000062.1:0-17956 GCF_026540775.1 Methylobacterium sp. GC_Met_3 | reverse complement strand
GTCCCGCGCGGCGCTCGAGTTCCAATTTAGAAGTATCTGCACTGGACCGTTCTGGCTCGCTTGCAACGTCTGCATCCCAATTCTGAGGTGACGTTTGCTTCGCACCCTCAGCCGAAGCAGCCGGATGGCCCACAAGTGACAGCTTCGGGGAAGCATAGTTGGCTTCCGGAACGGCTGGCGTCGGTCCGGAGCGGTAGGGCTGCTGGCTGTGTAATATGCTGAACTCAGCCAATGCTCAGCCTTCAGGTTCGAGCCATGCCGTACGCGTTTGCCAAATCAAGACAATAATGCCCGTGCACGATGCAGCGCGAGATATCCACGATGATGACAAGTATGAGGTTGTGGACGTTCGTACCGATCAGCACCTGATCGAACCGCTCGTCTGCATCGCGATAGACGTCGGTGACGTCGAGAAGCTCCGTGATACGTCCCAGCGGCAGGGCGATCGATTCGGCGTACGACCAGACATCGACGACTGCTTCAGCGGTTGCGGTCACGTTCCGCATCGGAGCGGTGAAGCAGGCTGAGAACTCGGTTTGGGACAAAAGGCGGGGCGCCGTCATCATAGTCCGCTCGTGAGGTTTGTCGTCGCGCTCACCACGAGCCGCGCGGGGAGCGCGTTTTCACACAGCCTCGGCCAACTTCAGTCGTCTGCTGTGCGTCCATTCTCACCCTCAAAATGAGTTCGGCGGCGGTCCGGCAACGGCGCCCCTGGCATCCATGCCAGAAGCGATCTCGAGACAGAGCGATCCCTCAGCGAATCCCGCCATCGCTCAAACGATACCAAGCGATGATCGCGGAAACGTACAGGCGGTGCAGCGCATGGAATGGCAGCGGCGCGATGGGCGTCGGTGATAGGGGGAGGCTGTCGGCATCGCCAGTCGCGAGGTACTCAGCGATCGCCCGACCCATCGCCGATTGAAGGCCCACGCCCCGGCCCTGGCAGCCGATGTCGATGAGCAGGCCGGGCGCCGGCTCGTGAAGATGCGGCAGGTAATCCCGGGTGATCGCCACGCGGCCGCACCAGCGGTGGTCGAAGGCAACGCCGTCGAGCTGCGGAAAGAGCTTGGTGACGATCCGTTCGAGATGCGCCCAGTCCTGCGGGCCGTGCGGCTCCCGGAATGGGCCGCGGCCGCCCATCAGCAGCCGACCGGTGTGGTCGAGGCGGAAGTAGAGCAGCAGCTTGCGCGTGTCCGAGGAGACCTGCCCCTCGGGCAGGATCGAGCGGCGAAGGTTGTCGGAGAGCGGCACCGTGGCGACCTGGAAGGAGTTTGCCGCGATCACCGTTTGGGCGAGGCCGGGCCAGAGCCCGCCGGTGTAGCCGTTGGTACAGAGGACGACGCGCTCGGTGGTGAGGCGGGCGCCCTGCGCCGTGCTGACGATCCAGCCCGATCCCGTGCGATCGAGGGCGGTCACAGGTGATCCGCCGTAAATTACGGCCCCGGCCTTGAGGGCGGCTCGGGCGAGGCCGCGGGCATAGCTCAGCGGCTGGACCGCGCCGCCTCGGCCGTCGAACCAGCCGCCGAGATAGCGTTCCGTGCCGAGCAGCCGGTCGGTCTCGGCCTTGTCGAGAACGCGCGCCGGGGCGCCGAGGTCGGCCCATTGGTGTGCCCGCCGCGCGACCTCCTCTAGACCGGCCTCAGTGTGGGCGCCCTGGATCCAGCCCTCGCGCCGGTGCGGCACGTCCATCTCGTGCCGGGCGATGAGATCGAAGACCGTATCGGCGGTGCCACCAGCGAAGCGGGCGAGCCGTTCGCCGCGCTCGCGCCCGAAGCGGGCGACGAGGTCGGCAGGATCATATTTTAGCCCCGGGATGACCTGCCCGCCGTTGCGCCCGGAGCCGCCGAAGCCGACCTCGCGCGCCTCCAGCACGACTGGGCGGATGCCCCTCTCGGCGAGATGCAGCGCCGTGGACAGGCCACAGAAGCCGCCGCCGACAATGACCACGTCGGCCTGCCCGGATTCGGCGAGCGGCGGCGTCTCTGGCGCCGGGGCCGCCGTGGTGGCCCAGAGCGATGGGGCGAGCGGAAAGGGTTCAGCCACAGCCTCTCCTACAGGGGATGCAGCACGCGCTGCAGGAAGTCCTGGGTGCGGGGGTTCTGCGGGCGGTTGAGGACCTCGGCCGCAGGCCCCTGCTCGACGAGGCGGCCGCCATCGAGGAAGAGCACCCTGTCGGCCACCTCCCGGGCGAAGCCGATCTCGTGGGTCACGACGATCATCGTCATCCCCTCGTCGGCGAGCCCCCGCATCACCCGCAGCACGTCGCCGACGAGTTCAGGGTCGAGAGCCGAGGTCGGCTCGTCGAACAGGATCGCCTCCGGCCGCATGGCGAGCGCCCGCGCTATGGCGACCCGCTGCTGCTGACCGCCGGAGAGCTGGTCCGGCCGGGCGTACTCCTTGCCCGAAAGGCCGACCCGAGCGAGCAGCGCGGCGGCCCGCTCCTCGGCCTCCGGACGGGACTCGCCCTTCACGTAGATCGGCCCCTCGACGACGTTCTCCAGGGCGGTGCGGTTGGCGAACAGGTTGAAGCGCTGGAACACCATGGAAACCTGAGTACGGATCGCCTTGATACTCCGCGCATCCCGGTCGACCCTCTGACCGCCGACGTGGATCTCGCCGCCGTCATAGGCCTCGAGCCCGTTGATGCATCGGAGCAGGGTCGACTTGCCGGAGCCCGACGGTCCGATGATGCACACCACCTCGCCCTTGGCGATTTCGGCCGAGACGCCCTTGATCACCTCCAGCGCGCCGTAATGCTTCCGAACATCCTGCAGGACGATCATCGGCGCCGACCCTTCGCCTCGAAATGCCGAACCAGCAGGATCAGTGGCAGGCTGAGTGCGAGGTACATCAGCGCCACCATCGTGTAGACGCTGGTATTCTTGAAGGTCGACGACGCAATGAGCTTGCCCTGGAGGGCGAGTTCCGCGACCGTGATGGTCGAGGCCTGGGACGAGTCCTTGAGCATCATGATCATGATGTTGCCGTAGGGCGGCAGCGCGATCCGGATCGCCTGCGGCAGGATCACCCGCCGCATGGTCATCCCCCAGCCCATGCCGATCGACAGCGCCGCCTCGACCTGCCCGCGATCCACCGCCTCGATGCCGGCGCGGAAATTCTCGGCCTGGTAGGCCGAGTAGGCGATGCCGAGCCCGATGATCGCCGCCTGAACGGCTGTCAGCGACAGGCCGAAATCGGGCATCACGAAGTAGAGGTAGAACAGTTGCACGATGATCGGGATACCGCGCAGAATGTTGATCATGACCGCGCTGAAGCCGGCGAGGATTGCAATCCCGGAGACCCGCAGCATCGCCCAGACGAGGCCCAGGAGCGTCGACACGACCAGCGAGGCGAGGGTGATCAGAACTGTGAGCTGCACGCCCTGGAGCAGGATCGGCAGATACTCCTGCGCGTCGACCAGGAACTCGCGCATGAGGCTCAGGACCGGTCGGCGGAGGGCGGCAGGCCCCACTTCGTGAGGATCGCTTGGAGCGTCCCATCGGCCTTGAGCTTGGCGAGCGCCGCGTCGATCTTGGCGAGGAGCGCGGAGTCGGTCTTGCGCACGCTGAGACCCACCGAGGCGACGACGGTCGGCTTGAAGGTCTCGACCAGGCGCACGCCCGGGAACACGCCCTGCTTGACGTAGTAGGCCAGGATCGGGGCGTCGGCGAAGCCGGCCTTCAACCGGCCTGAATTGACGTCACGGATGATGTCGGGGATCGTGTCGTAGATCTTCACCTCGCCGAAGAGGCCCGACTTCTTCAGCGGCTCGACGAAGGCGGTGCCGACCTGGGCCCCGACGGTCTCGCCCTTCAAGTCGGTGAAGGAGATGTAGTCCTTGGTGTCGCTCTTCGGGACGATCAGGCCCTCGCCATAGCTGTAGACCGGCGCCGAGAAGGCTACGACCTCCTTGCGCTGAGGTGTGATAAACATCGCCGCCGAGATGATGTCGATCTTCGAAGCGGTGAGCGCCGGGATCAGCGTCGAGAACTGCAGCGGCTCCACCGCCACCGTGAAGCCCGCCTCTTTACCGACTGCGTTGACGAGGTCGACCATGACGCCCTGGATGGTGTTGGTCTTGGTGTCGAGGAACGTGAAGGGCAGGCCGGTGGGCGTCGCGCCGACCTTGAGTGGCTGGGCACCAACCCCCTGACCCAACAGCCCGAAGAGCAGCGTCGACGCCAGACACAGTCTTGCCAACCGTCTTCTCATCATGCCGCTCCCGCATGTGGCCCGGATGTACGGCGAAAGCCGCGCCCGATTTCACATTAGTGAAGAATACCGCATGTTTTCGTCATCGACGCAAGACGTTTTCACGTGCATGAAGGCGTCGACGAGAGGCAGGCTGGTGTGGTGGTGAGCATTTCCCGTGATGGGTCGACGGGCCCTGAACCCGTGGACAGGGCCGTGGGGCAGCGCCTGCGCAACCTTCGACGAGCACGCGGACTCTCGCTGGAAGCGGTGGCGTCCAGCACCGGGTTATCGATCGGCTTTATCAGTCAGGTCGAGCGGGGCTTGTCCTCACCGTCCCTCCGTGTGCTGGCGCTTCTCGCGGACACCCTGCAGATCGGGATCGGGGGGCTCTTCGAAGCCACCCTGGACGAGCCCGATCCGGATCCGATCGTGGTGTTCCGGAAGGACCGGCCTGAACTGCAGCTCTGGCGGGCCGGCATTACCAAGCAGTTGCTGACGCCGCCCGGCGGAACGCAGGGCCTGAGCCTGTTCCATATGGTCCTGAAACCCAGCGCCAGCACGGGCAACGAGTTGTTCAGCCATCAAGGCGAGGAGGCCGGCCTCGTCCTGGAGGGCCGCCTCACTCTCGTCGTCGAGGCGCGAACGCTTCACCTGATGGAAGGAGACAGCTTCCGGTTCGAGAGCAGACGGCCGCATCGCTTCAGCAATCCCAACCCGGACGGGCCGACCATTGTGCTATGGGTCAACGTCCTCGGATCTTCCAAATCCCGGCCGTGATAGGGCCGGTCCGTCACCGGCACACAACGGCTGCGGTACGAACGCGGAGCAGCAGATGCTCGAGCGCCGCCGCGGCGTGGTCAGTGGATGCCGGATCGGACCTCGGCGGGGGCACGCCCATGCCGGCCGCGTCGACCAAGCCGTATCGATCCCGGCGGCCGGCGCACCGCCCAATATCTGCGGCGCGACCGGCAAACCAACGATCAGGGCCCGCGCCGCGCGACCGGCGCGACGACCCTGATCGTTGGCGGTTCAGGCCCCCTGCAGGGCGGCCTTAACCTTGGCCGGGGTGAACGGCACGGACCGCACGCGCACGCCGGTCGCGTCGAAGATCGCGTTCGAGACCGCCGCCGGCACGATGGCGGCGGACGGCTCGCCGGCGCCCCACGGCTTCTCGGTCGGCCGGTCTATCAGGTCGATCACCACCTCGGGCACGTCCGGGAAGGTGAGGATCGGGTAGCTCGACCAGTCGAGACTCGTCACGGCGCCGCGATCAAAGGTGACCTCCTCCAGCAGCACCCGGCTGATGGTCTGGATGACGTTGCCGTCGAGCTGGTTGCGCACGCCATCGGGGTTGATGATCTGACCGCAGTCCTGAACCACGAAGAAGCGCGGCACCCGCACCTGCCCGGTGCTGCGATTGACCTCGACCTCGGCCACGCCGGCCACGTAGGTGCGGTTGAGCTCGTACTTCACATAGGAGAGGCCACGCCCGCGCGGCACGTCGCCCGCGACGTCCTTCACCGGCGAGGGGCGCGCCTGCCACTTGGCGAGATCGGCAACCCGCTTCAGCACTTCGATGCCGCGCGGATCCTTGAGCGCGCGCAGGCGGTATTCCAGCGGGTCGGCGCCGGCCGCCGCCGCGCATTCGTCGAGGAAAGCCTCGTTGGCGTAGGTGTTCTGCATCCGTCCGGGTGTGCGGATCCAGGAGGGCCGGAACGGCGTCGAGGCCAGACGATGACAGACCGTGTGCACGTTCGGGAAGGCGTAGGGCAGGGCCGAGTTGCCGATGATGTTGCCGGGCGCCATCGTGGTCTCGTGCGGCAGGTCGGCCAGTGACGCTGCCACCAGCGGCACGTTGCCTGCTGCCCCCTCTGGAATATAGAACTGGGAGGACCAAGCGATGACGTTGCCCTGCGGATCAAGGCCGGCCTTCAGGTCGATCAGGGTCGGCGGTCCTTTCGGATCCCAGCCATGCTCGTCGGCGCGCGACCACTGGACCCGCACCGGCCGGCCTGTTGCGCGGGCGAGGAGGGCCGCATCGCCCGCCGCATCCTCGTGGCCGTTGCGGCCGTAGCAGCCTGAGCCCTCTACGTAGACGCACCGCACCGCCTCCGGCGCGAGGCCGGTCATGGCCGCGAGCTGCTTGCGCAGGGCGTGCGTCATCTGCGAGGCCGTCCAGCAGGTCAGGAACCCGTCCTTCAGCTCCGCGATGGCGCAGGACGGCCCGATCGAGCCGTGGGTGTGGATGGCGAAGTCGTAGGTGGCTTCGAGCCTCCGGGCCGCGCGGCCGAGCGCCACCTCGGCATCGCCCGTGCTGCTCGTGACGTCGTCCTTGGTGACCTTCGTGGCGCGCACGTGCTGCCAGAGTTTGTCCTGCTCGGGCAGGCCCTCCCATTTCGACCACGTCGCCTTCAGCTGCTTGGCGGCCTTCACGGCCGCCCACTCCTTCTCGGTGACGACGGCCAGGAAGTTGCCCTGGCGCACGACCTTGATCAGTCCCGGGATGTCCGCGACCGAGGCCTCGTCCACGCTCTGCAGATCCGCCCCGATGGTCGGGGGACGGACCACCCGGGCATGCACCATGCCGGGCACGCGGTAATCCTGCATGTAGGTGAAGTGCCCGGTCATCTTCCCGGGGATGTCGACCCGCGCCACTGATTTGCCGACGAGGGCGAAGCGCGCCGGGTCCTTCGTCTTGACTGCCGGATCGACCTTGAGGTCGAGGCGCCCATCCTTCACGAGGTCGGCGTAGGAGAGGCCTTGGCCACCAGCTTTCGGGCGGACGGTGCCGTTCTCGCTCACCAGCGCGTCGGCAGGTACGCCGAGGCGCTCGCTGGCCATCTGCACGAGGCGCGCGCGCGCCGTCGCCGCCGCCTGCCGGATCTCGACGCCGCCCTTCTGGATCGAGAGGCTGCCGTAGGTCGGTCCCTGATCCGGCGTCAACGCCGTATCGCCCTGGACGATGATCACGCGGTCGAGCGGCAGGTCCAGTTCCTCGGCCGCGATCTGGGTCAGGGCGGTCTCGACACCGGTGCCGAGATCGACCTTTCCGGAGAAGATCGTGACGCGACCGTCGGCGCCGAGCGCCAGGAAACTGTCGACGTGGTCCGGGGCAACGGACTTCGCGAAGCCGTTGGTGGCGACCGGCGCGAAGGTCTGGGCGCTGGCGCTGCGGCCGGACAGCGAGAAGCCGACCACGAGGGCGCCGCCCTGGAGGAGCAGGCTACGGCGGGAGAGGGCGGGTGCGGTCATGGCAACAACCTCCGTCAGAGCGTGCCGGCCGCGCGCTGGACGGCGCGCACGATCCGCTGATGGGTGCCGCATCGGCAGAGATTCTGGGCGAGCGCCTGCCGGATCGCGGTTTCGTCCGGCTTCGGCGTCTCGTTGAGCAGGGCGGCCGACTGCATGATCATGCCGTTGATGCAGTAGCCGCATTGCGCCGCCTGCTCGGCGATGAAGGCCGCCTGCACCGGGTGCGGCTTGTCCAGTCTGCCGAGCCCTTCGAGCGTCACGATCTTGGCCCCCGCCTTCAGGCTCGAGACCGGGGTGATGCAGGAGCGCACCGCCTGCCCATCGACATGCACCGTGCAGGCGCCGCACTGGCCCAGCCCGCAGCCGAAGCGGGGCCCGTGTAGGCCCAGGTCGTCGCGCAGCACGTAGAGGAGCGGCGTATCAAGGTCGTCCACGCTCACGGGCGCCGCGCGTCCGTTCACGTCCAGCGACATCGGCTGCGCCATCGCGCGTCTCCCTGGAACCATTCTGGGGTGCTCGGCCTATACCCGGCGTAGATCCGGAGCAACGCGGCGGCGTAACAGCGATCCCCATTCGCTGCACGGGCCGTGCTGGCCCCCGGCGCCGTCAGGGAAGCGCATGCCTTCGCAGAACTGCAGTCGATGCCTCCTTGCTCTCGTCCTCGCGCTGTCCGCCGGCCAAGTGCGGGCCGCCGAGCGCCTCCCGCAGGACTGGCCGGAGCCGTCCCGGAAGGCTGCTGAGACCGTGGCGGACAAGTACGGCGCACCGCAGGAGCAGACGGCGACGCTGCTGATCTGGCACCGCAACGGGCCGTGGATCCGGACGGTGGTACACAAGGTCGGAGCCGAGCACGACTTCCCGGCCAAGCACAGCGACGTGCTGGAGCAGAGCCTGCCCTACAAGGTTCCGCTCAACCTCTTCAGCGCCGTCGCGACCTTCAACGGCAGCGTCATCCCGGACCGGACGCGGGGCACGCTCACCGCCTACGGCGCCAGCGAGGCCGAGAACGTCCTGAGCTTGAACCTGGCCCGGGCGGTGGTGCGAGGCGAGCTCACGGCGGAGCAGGCACGGGATAAGCAAGTCACAGCCGTGCAGCAATTGGCGAACGGACAGGTGCCGGACCTCGCGGCCAAGCTTACCCTCGATCAGCAGCAGGAGGGTGACGTCTCCGACCCGGACACCGCGATGATCCTGCTGCCCAGCCAAAGGCCATAGTCCGAAGTACGCGGCCTCGGTCAGCGCGTAGCGGCCGTCGACCGACAGATGGAAGCTCCCGGCTACGATCGCCTGTCACAAGCCGGCCGGGATGCGCACGGTGCGCTTCATCAAACCCTGCGAGCAGAGCTCACTGGGGTTGGCAGCGGGGGGGGGCGATACCGTCCTTCCCTTCACGAGCGTTGTTGTCGCGCATCGCCGAAAGAGACTGCCCGCTTTTTTCGGCGAACCTATTCCGAAGCGGCCCAGCGGCTTTCGGCCAGATGCGGACAGCCGCTTGGCGCCCGTTCCAGCCCTTGGCACCTCATCGGTCAGGCCCAGACGCGGACCTGGCTGCGTTCGACAAGCCGAACCGCGCGCACGCGCTCGGGATGATCGAGACCCTCTCGGCCGAAAAGGCCGCGCTCGCCGACAGCGCCGCGGCCGCGGCACGCCATCAGGGTGTTGGTGGCCTCGATGGCAGCGACCACTTTGAGGTGCGCCCCCTCCGTCGGCCCGCCCGCAAATTCCCGCAATCGCGACATAAGCGGTGGCCATGAACCCGCGGGCAGGCAATGCCTGGGTTTCTCGCTTCCGGCCAAGGTCGCATGGCGCTTGCGTCCGAAGGGCGGCCGCGAGCGGCCGGTGCAGTCACGGACACCATGACCCAGTATCTCGTCAGGCGCGCCAACCTCCTCGTGCTCGGCGTCCTCATGGCCATCGTTGCCCTTGTCGGCGCGGTGACGTGGGAGCGCCTCAACGCCTCGCGGGTGGCCCGGGAGTGGTCGCAGCACAGCTACCGCGTTCTCAGCACCACCAAAGACCTCGCCATCGCCCTGCGCGACGCGGAGCGCGGCCAGCGCGGCTACGTCCTCACCGGCCGGGACGAGTACCTGGCGCCCTACGACGCGGCCCGCGACCGGCTCGGCCTGCTCCAGGGCGAATTGCAGAAGCTCACCGCCGACAACCCCGCGCAGCAGGAGCGCATCCGCGCCATCGCGCCGGCCATCCAGCAGAAGCTTGAGGAGCTCGCCCAGACCTTGCAAGCACGCCGCGACGGCGGGCTTGAGAATGCCTTGCGCATCATCAACGGCGATGCCGGCCGCAATCACATGCGGGACGCCGAGGCGGTACTCGATGGCATGCTCGGCGACGAGCAGCGGCTGCTCGACGAACGCCTCGCCCAGAATGACGCCCGGGCGGCCTGGGTGCGTTGGATGGTTATCGCCGGGTCGGCGCTGGCCGTCCTCACCATGCTCTGGGCGGCACGCCTCCTGAACCAGGCGTGGTCGCGCTCCAACGCGACCGGGGCCGAGCAGCGATCACTGGCGCTTCGCCTACGCACCACCCTCGACAGCCTCAGCCAGGGCGTTGCGGTGTTCGGGCCCGACCGCAGGCTCGCGAACTGGAATGAGTGCTTCCAAGTGCTGCTGGACCTGCCGAAGGCCATGCTTCGGCTGGGTACCGCCTACGGCACCTTCGCCGATCACACCGGCGAGCCCGGCCGCCTCACCCTGGAGACCGAGGATCAGGTCCGCTACGGCGGCTGGAATCAGCGCGAGGCGGTGACCTACGAGCGCGAGCGCGCCGACGGCCATCACCTGGAGATCCGCCGGACCCCGATGCCGGACGGCGGCTTCGTCCTGACGATTTCCGATATGACCAAGCGCGCCCAGGCCGAGGCCGTGCTACGCGAAGCCCAGAAGATGCAGGCGGTCGGGCAACTGACCGGGGGCATCGCACACGATTTCAACAACCTGCTGCAGGTCATCCTCGGAAATCTGGAGTTCGTCCGGGCGAAGCTCAACGGCGACGCGAGGCTGCAGCAGCGGATCGAGCGCGCGGCCTGGGCGGCCCAGCGCGGCGCGACGCTGACGGGCCAACTCCTCGCCTTCGCGCGCAAGCAACCGCTCGCGCCTGCGCCCGTCGACCTCGCCGCCACGATGCCGGACCTGATCCCGCTTCTGCGGCGAACCCTCGGCGAGCACATCGAGGTCCGCTACGTCGAGACCGCCGGGCTATGGCCAGCGATGGCAGACCCGGCCCAGCTGGAGAGCGCGGTCCTCAACCTCGCGCTGAACGCCCGGGACGCGATGCCGGGCGGCGGCAGGCTCACCATCGAGCTCGGCAACAAGGTCCTTGACGAGGCCTATGCCCGGGACAACGCCGAGGTCGCACCCGGCGACTACGCCATGGTGGCGGTCTCCGACACCGGCCACGGCATGACGCCGGAGGTGGTGGCGCGCGTGTTCGAGCCGTTCTTCACGACCAAGCCCGACGGCAAGGGCACCGGGCTCGGCCTCGCCATGGTGTTCGGCTTCGTCAAGCAGTCGGGCGGGCACGTGAAGATCTATTCCGAGCCCGGCGAGGGTACGACCGTGAAGATCTATCTGCCCCGGGCAGTTGGGGCCTTGGCCGCAGCCGGGCAGCGTACGGCGTCCCCGGTGGAGCTGCCGCGTGGCTCGGCCACGGTGCTGGTTGTCGAGGACGAGGCGGGGGTACGCGAGATTGCCTGCGCGATCCTGTCCGACCTCGGCTACCGGGTGCTGGAGGCGACCGACGGCGAAGAGGGGCTGCGGGTGTTCGGCGCGAACGCGGCGGCCGTCGACCTGCTGCTGACCGACGTGGTCCTGCCCGGCAAGGTCCGGGGCCGCGAGCTCGCCGAGCGGGTTCAGGCCATCCGGCCGGACGTGCGGGTGGTGTTCATGTCCGGCTACACGGAGAACTCCATCGTGCATCACGGCCGGCTCGACGACGGGGTGCATCTCGTCGGAAAACCGTTCAAGCGGGAGCAACTCGCTCGCAAAGTCGCCGAGGTTCTCGGTACTGCCGCGACGGGAGCGGCGACGGCGACGGCCGAAAACGTCGTGGTCCTCCGCCCCACCCGGGATGCCGGACCGTAAGGCCGGAGGGCCGCGCTTGACGTCGGTTGATAGGTCCGGCGGCAGGGGCGCCGGGGGTCGCGCGGCGGGGCACGACCGGCCTGCGTGAAGGGGCGATGCGCAGACCGGTCGTCCATCGTGCAGTCGGAGGAGATCGAACCGCACGATCCGTTAGCGCCGTCGGGTCAGTGGGCCTCGATGAGGCCAGACGTCCGCTGCGGCTTCTTCAGGATGGCGACGACGGCGAGGCTCAACACGAGGCTGACGCCGACCAGCCAGAACCCGTCCGCGTAGGCCATGACGTAGGCCTCGCGGCGGACCTGGGCGCCCAGCATGCCGATGGCGGCGCCCTTGGCCGCTGCTTGGTCGGCGATGTGCCCGTGCAGGCCGGCGGCGAGCGCGGCGAGGCGTTCCTGGGTGCGCGTGGCATTGACCGTGATGGCCTCGGCCAGCACCGAGAAGTGCATGTGCTCGCGCCGGTCGATCATCGTGGACAGCATCGCGATGCCGATAGATCCGCCGAGGTTTCGCATCATGTTCGATAGTGCCGAGGCGTCCGCCGTGTCGCGCGGGGCGAGGCCCGCCGTCGAGAGTTGCGAGAGCGGGATGGTGAAGAGCGGCTGGCCGATGGCGCGCAGGAGTTGCGGCAGGATCAGCTGGTCGGCGCCGACGTCGTGGGTCAGGCCGACATTGATCCAGCAACTCGCGATGAAGAACAGCGTGCCGGTCACCACCAGGATACGGGCGTCGAAGGCCCGCATGATCAGCGGCATCATCGGGAAGAGCAGCAGTTGCGGCAGCCCGGACCACATCACCACGTAGCCGATCTGCTGGGCGTTGTAGCCCTGGATCTGCGCGCAGTAGACCGGGATGATGTAGATCGAACCGAACGAGACGGCGCCGAGCACCGTCATCAGCACGCACGATCCCCCGACCGAGCGGTTGGCCAGTACCCGCAGGTTGATGAAGGGGCGTTCGGTCATCAGTTCGCGGACGATGAAGCCGGCGATGCCGACCGCCGCCAGGAGGCTGACCTGGACGATGATGGGGGAGCCGAACCAGTCTTTCCGCTGGCCCTCCTCCAGAACGTAGGTCAGGGCCGGCAGGCCGGTAGCCATCAGGCCGATGCCGATCCAGTCGCCCTTCAGGAGCTCGGCCCAGCGCGCCGGGACGCTGTCGAAGGCGCCGAGCTGGATCGCGGCGGCGAGCGGACCGAAGATCAGGTTCAGGTAGAAGATGTAGTGCCACGACAGGTTGTCGGTGAGCCAGCCGCCCACCGTCGGGCCGATGGCCGGCGCGAAGGTGGCGGTCAGCCCGAACATCGCGATGCCGATCGGCTGCTGGCTCTTCGACAGGCGGGTGCGCACGATGACGATGGCGGTCGGGATGAGCACGCCGCCGGTGAAGCCCTGGCCGGCGCGGAACAGGATCATCTGCGACAGCGAGGTCGAGAGCGCGCAGGCGAGCGAGAAGCCGGTGAACAGCATCGTGTTCACCGACAGGTACCGGCGCAGACCGATCACCGAGGACAGCCAGCCGGTGAGCGGGATCACGATGATCTCGGCCATCAGGTAGGCGGTCGAGATCCAGCTCCCTTCCTCGGTGGAGGCGCCCAGCGCGCCCTGGATATCGGAGAGCGAGGCGTTGGTGATCTGGATATCGAGGATGGCGGTGAACGCGCCGAGGATCGCGCCGAACACCGCGAGCCAGTCGCGCACACTCGCCTTGACCTCGGGCGTGGCGACGGCCGGTACGGCGTTCATCGGGGAAGCGCCTCGCTGACCAGGGCATGTCCGGATCGGCCGTTGCGTGGCTTCACCGTCTCGACCGCGTCATGGATGTGGACGGTCGCCTCGACCGACAGGCCGGGTCTCAGGCGTCCGAGCATCGGATCGGCATCGTCGAGCGCGACCCGCACCGGCACGCGCTGGACGACCTTGGTGAAGTTGCCAGTGGCATTCTCCGGGGGAAGCAGGGCGAACTGCGCACCGGTACCGGGCGAGAAGCTCTCGACCCGTCCCTCGAACTCGTGGTCGCCCAGGGCGTCGACCGTGAAGGTCACGTGCTGGCCCTCGACCATCTGCCCGGTCTGGGTCTCCTTGAAGTTCGCCACGAGGTAGATGTCGCGACCCATCGGGACGACGGTGAGCAGCCCGGTGCCGGCCGAGACGAACTGTCCGACGCGGAGCGAGCGGTCGCCGACCATGCCGTCTACCGGCGCCGTGATGGTCGTGTAGCTGAGGTTGAGCTGCGCCTGCTCGACCTTGGCCTGGGCAGCCTCCAGGCTCGCCCGGGCGCTGCCCTCCAGCGCTCTCAGGCTGTCGACCTGCTTCCTGGCCGCTTCCAGGGAAGCGACGGACTTGTCGTGGGCGGCCCGCTTCTGGCGCAGGTCGGAATCCGCCTGTTGCTGGCGCTGCGCGGTGCCGGAGCCGGTCTGCAACAGGTTCTGATACCGGGTGTATTCCTTGCCGGCGAAGTCGAGGGCCGCATCGGTATTCTCGACCTCGGCTTTGGCCGAGGCGACCTGCGCCTGCTGCTGCAGGATTGCGGCCGCGGTCCCGAGCAACTGGGCCCGGCTCTTCCCGACCTCGGCCTCGGCCTGCTTGAGCATGACCTGGGACTCGCGGTCGTCGAGGCGCGCGATCACGTCACCGGCCTTCACCGGCGCGTTGTCGCCGACGAGGACCTCGGCGACGTGGCCGGCG
This sequence comes from Methylobacterium sp. GC_Met_3, assembly GCF_026540775.1. NCBI lineage: Bacteria > Pseudomonadati > Pseudomonadota > Alphaproteobacteria > Hyphomicrobiales > Methylobacteriaceae > Methylobacterium > Methylobacterium sp. GC_Met_3. The sequence goes on along the minus strand of NZ_JALNUL010000062.1, from coordinate 3,729 downwards.
ATGCGCGGGGCTACCGTGACCTTGTCGGCCTGCAGGTAGGCGTCCTCGGTCGTCTCCAGGAACCGACCGATGGTCCACCAGTGCCAGCCGTAGCTTCCCGCGCCGCCGAGAGCCGCGAGGATAAGGACCGACAGGATCAGGCGCGACTTGCGGCGCCTGCGAGCAGGCGAACGGGCGGCAAGCCTTGCAGAGGCCGGTGCGTGACCACCAGCCCCGGCCGCGGTAGCGGTTCGTGCCGCGGGCTGGGAAAGATCGCTGGGTCGAGCGTCCATGATGGTGGCCAACATCAATACGATACGGTAAAGTATCGATACATGACGGAGTGGACCATGACAAGGAGCACGACGATGGCAGCGGCCGTCCCCGCCGAGCCCGAGGTGATAGCGAAGCGTGGTTCCGGCGGGCGGCCGACGCGCGAAGAGGCCGCGCGGCGCGAGGCACGCATCGTCGAGGTCGCGACCCGGCTGTTCATCGAGCGCGGCTTCGACGGCACATCGATCGATGCGGTGGCGGAAGCCGCAGGCGTCAGCAAGCCGACGCTGTATGCCCGGTACCAAGACAAGCGCGCGCTGTTCGAGGCAGTCCTGCAGGACCGCATCCGGGAATGGCTCGCGCCTCTCTCGGCGGCGACCGAGGCGCAGGCGTTGCGGGCGACCCCGCTGGATGCCGCGACGGTGCTGGACGAGCTGAGCCGCAACCTCCTCGACCGCTCCCAGGCGCCGGGAGCCGCTGCCCTGACCCGCTGCATCGCCGCCCAGGCGATGCAGTTCCCCAATCTCGCCAAGCTTGCCTACGAGGAAGGCTGGCTTCGCGGCGTCCGGGCGGTGGGAGGTCTACTCGGCGTGATGGCCGAGCAGGGGCAGATCGCGGTGGACGACCCCGAGATTGCCGCCGATCTCTTCCTCAACCTTATCATGGGGCGCAGCTCGAAGCAGGCGCTCTATGGCGTAGAGGTGGATCCGGAAGCGCAGGAAAAACGGCGCCGCGCGGCCGTAGCGCTCTTCCTCGCCGGTGTTCGTTCGGATCGCCCCTGAAGGCGCCTGCATCGGCGCCTTGGCCAGGCATGCCTAAGTCCGTCGAACGTCAATGTCATTGCGACGGCTTGCTGCTTCCGCTTGGGTAGCCTGCGGACACGACCAGCGGCTCCGGCCTGTACACGATGCGGCTTGCCACACCCGACCGACCCAAGATCCGCGTCAGCTCACTGCCGGTAAGGAATAGGGCCGCCGCTTCGATGCGGTGCCTCAATTCTCTCTAGTTTGCTGCGATGCAAAATTTTAGTTTCTAGTGGTGTATCGCAGGCTCCGCTATAATCAATCAAGTCTTAACCGAACCATTGCGGTGCTTGGATCCAATTGCGGCGCTGAGAGAGCGATGTTAGTGGAGCGGGTGACGATTCGACCTTTCGATGCTGAGCTATAATCTTATAGACGCGGCCTAATGGATCAAATCTTGTAAAACAGGCAAAATACAATCCGATGCGGGACGGCACCGCTCAATGTCTCGACTGCGAGGGTCACCGCCGATCTGGGCCTTGTTCACGACCGCAGATTGACCACCGCGGCGGAGCACGCCGAGAGCGCTCTGTGCCGCCCCTCACGTCAAGTGGAATCCGTTGCTGCCATGATGCGTCTCGAGCGAGAAGACCAGGCTGGCCTCGATTGACGTGAGACCGGCCGCATTGGTCTCGTAGACGGTGACCGTATGCTGGCCGTCGGTGCTGCCGTCGGTCGCCAGGACTGGAGCCGTCGTGGTGAATGCGCCGGTGTCGAGCTTGTAGTGTAGCGTATCGCCGCTCACGGACGGCGCATAGGTGATCAGACCGTCGCTGGAGACGTGGGTTCCGCCTGTTCCGGTGTCGTGCGTGAGCGCGACAGTCGGGGCGGCTGGTGCGGTAGCGGCTGCGCCCGTCTTCATGACGGCGCTCGTGGATGCTCCGGGCGTACCGCCGCCGGTACTCGCAGCCGTTCCCGGGACGGTGAACTGCTGGGGCCCGGGGTTGAGGAAGGTCAGGCTGCTGTTGGCGACCGCGGCGCCGTTGTAGCTGGCCGCATCCACGTACAGGTTGCGGTCGTTGCCTGGGCCATCATAGGCGTCGTTGAGGAAGTTGAGGCTGACCGTGTGCGGCCCGGCGCCGAAGTTGCCCTGCACGGTGAGCGTATCGTCCAGCGCGGTCGAGCCGGCGACGTGGGCGGCATGCGCGGTCAGGGTCCCACCGACCTGCTGGCCGTCGACCGAGACCGTGTACTGCGCATCGCCCTTGTAGGCGTCCTCGCTGAGCTTCAAGACCAACTTGTCCGAACCGGTGCCCACCGTGGTCGCCACCGCGGCGCCGGAGCCGGCGCTCGACGCGCCCGTGCCGGATGCAGCGACACCGGATACTTGAATGATGAATGGATGATCGGCCATGGCCAAAGAAACGCTGGACACGTTGTGCAAGGTCTGCACCGGTGTAGAACCATTCACCGGATCATAGATCTGGATTGTTGAAAATACTTGATCTAATTGTATTGTAATCGGGCTTGATGCCGTAGGCATCGATCGATGTGCCTGTTCATTCCAGATATCAGGCTCATTCCAGAGTACGATCTGGTACGAACTGTCGGATTTTTGCGTGAGAAGGCTGTAGGCCGAACTTGGCATTCCACTCAGCGAATAGGCAAGTCCCCCAGGGCTGAAATGAGATGCATCAGAGCCCGGATCGCTCAGGATTGACGTCAGATTGTGGAGCGCCGTTGCGGCATGCTTCGGCGTATTGTCGAGGCGGAAAAGACCAAAGTGATTCTCTATATTCGTGTTTTGCGGATCCGAATACGCGTCGAGCAGTTGATATAGATAAATCTTATTTGAACCAAGTTGACCAGCATCCAGAACGCTATTAACGATCAGCTTTGCTTGGGCCGCCTCATCGACGCCTTCCCAATTGATGGCTACCCCTGCCGGGATCGAGGTCTGATAACCGAGCTCTGTAATTGCGACTGGCTTGCCAGGATCGGCTGCAACCGCATCGGCATCACCGCCACTAATATCACTTCGAGGCTGGCCGCCAATTTTGTTGTATAGGTGTATGTTATTGAAATCTGAGACTGTTTTAGAGATTGGAAAATCAGTAAAGCTTAGTACGGGTATAGTTTTGAGGATGGGATCGGCCTTCACAGCAGCATAGAGATCCTGCTGATAAGCTTGAGCAGCCGCAGTCCCGGTAACACCATGATAAGTCACCGGGAAGTTGTTCACCTCATTCGGCCCCTCGATCGCGGTCACCGAACCTGGATGAGCCACGACAAACGCATGGATCTGCTTGACAGCATCCACGGGATTGAGCGAACCTTGTACGATGAAATCAAACTTCATTCCTGCCAGTGCCGCGGCGGCAAGATTGTCCTGACCCGCCAAGGCCGGGTTCGGTGCGGCGTCACGAAGATTTGTCAGACCAAGATACTGAATGTCACTCAGATCTTGATTAATATTGGCATACTGTCCGTCGGTATAGTTTATGTGCGAATTGACTCCGACTTTGCCTATAACGTCTGCGACGCGTACTGCAGATTGAGCATTCATCGGTCTATTCCGTATCCGGCGATCGAGTTACGCCAATATGGCACGCGATGACACCACCATGGCCGCATACCGCTGTCAGTTCGATGGCGTTCACACGAGGCGCATATCACTGGCGACCATGGAGACGCGTCCGAGGCCGGCCGCGAACGCAGCAACGTTATTCCGTAC
>NZ_JALNUL010000061.1:0-18038 GCF_026540775.1 Methylobacterium sp. GC_Met_3 | reverse complement strand
CTAAGCGGTAGTCGGCTATCGTTTGGCCGAGCGCTGAGGTGAAATCGTGTTCGACTTCACGCTTGCGGCTCACTCACCCGACGACATCGCTCACGTCATCCAGGTTTCGCTGGCACCAGCCTTCATTCTCGCCGGCCTCGCGCAGATGCTCAACGTGTTCTCGGCTCGTCTCGCGCGGATCGCAGACAAAGTGAACGCGACCGCCCGCGACCTCAACAGGGTCAATCCTGCGGAGGCTCATCATCTCTCGCAGGAGCTGTCTTACCTGCGGCGACGGTCGTTTGTGCTTGATGCGGCTGTGGTGTGCGTCTGTATCGGCGCTGGATTGATCCTCAGCTCGATCCTGACCCTATTCGTGGGGGCATTACGAGATGCGGCGGCAGCCTCTGTGCTGTTCGCCTGTTTTGGAGCCGGCTTGCTCTTCACCATCTGCGGGCTCGGTGCCTTCCTGACCGAGATCCTGATGGCGGGTCGGGGCATCCGCGTAGAAGTCGATCGACAGCAGGATCAAGCCGCAACTGTGGAGCACAGCTAAGCGCACTCGCTGAACAGAACAGCACGCACTCGTATCGCTACTAATCGCCAAAAATTCTGAGAGTTGGCGTTGTCGCTTTAGCAAGGTGACAGATCGAACGGCGCTGAACTCAGATAAACAAACATGTACAATGACTTGGCGAGCCGCTCGCACTATCTTTGTCCAACAGATGTCCGATAAGGCTGTTGGATCGGTGGCAGATAGCCCCCTCATTACCGCGCAGAAGTCCTCACACCGGAGCCGCGTCACGAACGGCAGCGCGCCGCTGCAGAACGTGGACGGCCGCTTGGGCTGGGCGCGGCGCATGCGGGACCTCATGGCACTCACCTGTCCGACCTCGACGGCGAGGTTGCGATATCTGCCGCGGAGAAGTCCATCATTCGCCGGATCGCGATCCTGACCGTCGAACTGGAGCGAATAGAGGAGCGGTTCGCCACGGACGGCGAGGCCGATGCCGACGCCCTGGGCCTCTACAGCCGGACCAGCGGGAATTTGCGTCGGTTGCTTGAGGCCATCGGCCTGCGGCAGCGTCCCCGGGACGTGACCCTTGACCTCACGACCTACATTGAGGGTCGTGCGGCATGAGAGACTTGAACACACGCCTTCGGAAGCTGGAGAGCACCATCCGCCCGCAGCAGCACCGCACGGTGCGCCATTTCGCAATAGAGGGCCCGAAGGATTTGCCCAGGGATGCTGCGGTCGCCTTCCTCCGGGAGTGCGGTCACGAGATCCGCAATGACGAAGACGCCATCATCCGGATCATGATCGCAGCCGGGCGAGACCTGCCGCTGAAGGACATCACGGCGGAGTGCTACCCATGAGCCCCGGTCCTGTTCTTTTCCTGTTGTTTACAGGAAACGGCCGCCCGTCGGGGTGCCGCTGATGGCGAACGAGGCGACCCAGTTCGAGCCCGGCCAGAGCGGTAATCCTGGCGGCCGTCCGCGTGGCGCTCGCGACCGCTCGACCAAAGCCCTGGAGGCGATCTTTGACGGTGAGAGCGAGGCCCTGACCCGCAAGGTGATTGAGTTGGCCAAGGACGGCGACACAGTCGCGTTGCGCATGTGCATGGACCGCCTGATGCCCGTCCGGAAGGATCGGCCGATCACCTTCACCTTGCCGGAGATTGAGACCCCGGCCGACCTCACCAAGGCAACTCGCGCGCTAATGCAGGGCGTGGCGGATGGCGAGATCACGCCGAGCGAAGCGGCCGAACTGTTTAAGCTCGTGGACGCCCACGTCAAGGCGATCAGCGCCGCGGACTTCGCGGGACGGCTCGCCGCCTTGGAGCAGTCTGCCGGTAGCAAAGGATCACGTCGATGACGCCACGCGCGATGGATAGGCTGGCCCGGTTGGAGGCGAACGCCGCCCGGCCCACAACCGGCAAGCACCTCATCTTCCGGATCGAGGCTCGAAGCGGCACGCCGACCGACGAGATCGTCACCTTCCTGAAGGACCGCGGCCACTCCATCCATGAGGGTGACGACGTGTTCGTGATGAACGTCAGCGCCTATGGGATGGCCGAAGGCGAGCCGCCGCGCGATCTGTCGCCCACTCTGCTAACCGAAGAAGCGCGGGCGATGGCTTCGGCGGCGGGGCAGTGGCCGAAGGGCTGCGAGCGGTTCACGTTCCGCCTGGATAGCCCGAGGGACCTGCAATGATCCCGAGGCTGATGGTGCGCCTCGCTGCTTTGGAGGCTGCCCGGCGCTCTGCGGGCACAAGCCGATCGGAGAGCTTGCCACATTTGTGGCAGTTCAGCCACAGTTCCCTTCAAACCCTTCGTGTCCGGATGAAACCGTGTTGCTGAGCGTAACAGTTCAGGCATGATCCCGCCCCAGCAAGCCTCCACGATTTGAGAGCCTGCCGGAGCACGCCACCAAGACGCGGGCCCAAACAACAATGAGCGGTTTGACCTGAAAAATCAGGCAGTGCCGCGGTTACGGGTCTCGCAGTTTCGGGGTTGCTGATGAAGTTCCTAAAGAAGTCCCTCCTTGGGTCCGCCGCCGCATTCGCGGCAGTGGGTGCCGCGCACGCCGCCGACCTGCCGGTCAAGAAGGCCGTGCCGATCGAGTACGTCCGCGTCTGTAGTGCCTACGGCGCCGGCTTCTTCTACATCCCCGGCACCGACACCTGCCTGCGCGTTTCGGGCCGTGCCCGGTTCGAGGGTGGATACCAGACCAGCTATACCCGCCAGGCCGGCGCGGCTGGTGACACGTCCGGCTACCAGGGCCGGATGCGCATCAACCTCGATGCCCGCACCCAAACCGCCTACGGCACGCTCCGCGCCTTCGTGCGCCTCGATGCCGGCGCCCGCACGGGCTACTCCGGCGTCGGCACCTCCGGCACGCAGCAGCGGATCGGCCAGGCCTATCCCGGCATCGGCACCGACAGCTTCGGCCGTGACCAGCAGTACATGAACGTCGACAAGGCGTTCATCCAGTTCGCCGGGCTCACCGCCGGTCGCGCGTCGTCGTTCTTCGACTTCTACGCCCACGACTTCGAGTTCGCCGGTGCCACCGCGGGTTCAGACAACTTCTCGACCAACCTGCTGGCCTACACCGCCACGGTCGGCAACGGCCTGTCGGCCACGATCTCGATCGAAGACCCGGTCTTCCGCCGCACCCCGATCTTCTCGCCGACCAACATCTCCGCGACGGTCAACACTGGCGCCGTGCAGAATTTCGGCGTGACCAACCAGCCGACCCCGGTCTTCGTCGGCCCGGGCCGTTTCGGCAATATCGACAGCATCGAGCGCTCGCGCCTGCCCGACTTCGTCGGCGTCGTGCGCCTCGATCAGGCCTGGGGTTCGGCCCAGCTCTCGGCCGCCACCCACGAGCTGAACGTCGGCAACCTCTCGACCGCCGCCAGCACCGGCACCGGTCCGATCCTCGTCCCGGCCCATACTCGCAACGTTCAAGGGTTCGCGGTCCAGGGCGGCCTGAAGATCAACGCGCCGTTCATCGCCCCGGGCGACGCCCTGTACCTGCAGGGTGCCTACGGCGAGGGCGCGCAGCTCTACACCGGCTACTCTCAGTACACCGGCTCGTACACGCAGAGCACCACGACCATCCAGGGCCAGAAGTTCGCCCAGTACTTCGCTGACGCGACGGTCAATCCGTTCACCGGCCAGCTGCAGACCTCGACCAGCTTCACGGCGGTCGCGTCGTACCTGCACTACTGGACGCCGGAATGGCGCTCGGCCTTCTTCGGCTCCTACGGCGAGCAGAGCTTCGGCCAGGGCGCACGCCTCGCCCAGGGCGCGATCTACAACCTCGTGAGCGGTCTGGCCGGCAGCAACCCGTTCGGCGCCAACGCCGTCGGCACGCCCGGTACCCGGTTCTTCAACCTGAGCCAGGCGCTGCGCGACACCTACCAGTTCGTGGCGGGTGGCAGCATCATCTGGTCGCCGGTCAAGGATCTCGATATCGGCGTGGAGGCGTTCTACACCCAGATCGGCCTGAAGAATGGCCGGGCGATCGATCTCGACAAGAGCCCGACCGCCTACGCCAACGTCGCCGGCATCAACAACGGTACCTTCGCGGTCCGTACCGCCACGCAGGACTCGGTCTCGCAGGTCCGGTTCCGCGTCCAGCGCGACTTCTAGTTTCCCAGTTCGAGACCGGTTGTTCCCAAAGCTTCCCGATCTCGATGTCCCCGTGCAAAGGGACCCAACTAGCCCGGCCAAGAGGCCGGGCTTTTTCGCATCCAATGGGGTGTACCTGGAACGGAGCTACTTTCCACCGCCGCTGCCGGTCGAACCGACGCGGGACGGCTGGCCCTCATTGCCAGCAGCTGCGGAGTCGGTCGCGATACCGTCAGCGGCACGTCCGGTCGGCAAATACGTTGCTGCCGGCGCATCGCCGGTTGAGCCAGGCTGCCGCGTCACGACGCCGGGGGCGCCGGGTGGTACTATGACCGTGGTACCCGTAGGCGTCTCGATGACGGCCTGCGCGAAGACGGGCGAAATGAAAGCCGTAGAGATGACGGCAGCGAGGGCAAGCTTGTTCATGCTGGACTCCTGACGGAACATGTGCGGCAGGAAACTCCTGAAGCTTGCGGCAATTCACGTTGCGCGCGATCGATCCAGCAATGCTTTACGTCGACGTTATCTATGTGCGCCCCCGCACTCAAGTTACATTCGGAAACACGGGATTGGCGCTGCTATCTTTTCGTTATAGGTGCGAAGCGTGAGGTTCTTATGAGGCCGGGCGAGCCGTGATACCATGGCCGCCCGACTGTTGGATCAGTTCAGTTCGTTTTCGCGCCAAGTTCGCCAAGGTGACGCTGTACGATGCGGTGGGTCTCAGCGGCGAAAGCCTTGAGGTCTGGGTTGGTCCCAGCCTTGGCCTCCTTAGCGAAGGCGGCCCCGTCTGCGTCGTGAATGGCCTTCATGTCCTTGACATAGGCAGAGTCGAAGGCCGCGCCCGACAGGCCTTTCATCCGGTCGAGCCGCCCCTGGAACTCGGTGTTGAGCGTGTCGGGGAAGGGGAGGCCGGCGCCGGTGGCGATCGACTTCAATTTGTCGCCCACGAGGCTATGGTCATGCGCTTCGGTGTTGCCCTGGTCCTTGATGTCCTGACGCGCACCCTTGCCCTCAGCGAGCTTTCCAAGTTCGACCTCATACATCCCGCCCTGCGAGACCTTGGCGACGAAAGCCTTATCCTCATCGGAGACGGCCGCGGCTTGAGCGGCCACGAGCCCAGTCAACGACAGGGTTGCAGCAAGGAAGAGGCGAGCGGTCGGTCGGCTGTAGGGCATCGGATGAAACTCCTGTCGCTCGACGCAAACTCACCTGCCATCTGTATGATGCATCACGGTTTGCTGAGCTTGCGCGAGCGGCCAAAGGTGCATTGACGTTGCCTCAGCGATCGAGATGCACCCGCAGGCGAAGAAGCTGCTGGCCGAGGAGGCCACCACGCTGGGCCTGCGCTGCACGATGGTGAAGACCGCCATCGTCATGGGCTTCCCGGTTTGAGGATGAGCGACGATCCCGAAGCCACACACGAGCGCACCGCGATCCAGCACATGATGCGGCGCCTCGACGGGTTCGCGCGGGGGCTCGGTTTGGACGAGGCGAACATGCGCCAAATCGTCGAGCAGGTTGTGGCCGACATGCCGATGCGCACGGACGATGAGCGGCTGGCCGAGGCCCGCAACCGGCTGATCGTTGCGTCGGCGTAGGTGGCCGACCGACTGATGTCCGATCAGTCCAGGATGTTCTGGATCAGACTGCGGTTCGCACTGATGAACGCGATGGTCCCGTCGATATCGCGCAAAACCTTTTCCGCAGCGGCTCGGGCCTCGGTGCCGTGGTCAAGGCCGGTGACGACACGGGCGTGCTGCTCGCGGCGCTGCTCAGCCTCGGCGAGATCCCGTTCCGTCTGGGCGAGCAGGCCCCGAAGGTGCTGATCGGACGGTGTCGGCATGGTGGTTATGCCCCTCCAGCCAATGGCATTAGCCCCGCCTCCCGATCTGATCACGGGCTGGCGGGGGAGGTCGTTTATCTCACCGGCGTCCGCGTAGAGTGCTGGGATTTGGTTAGCGCGCCGTCACCTGAGCCAGCGTGGCCTTGTGCCGGAACAAGCCACACACGAGGCGGAAGGGCAGGCGTACCAGCTTGTAGGCTGCGTGAGCAGCCATCACGGAGAGGACGGCAAGCAGCGCCAGAAGGGTGTTCAACAACGCAGGTACTCCCGGCGGTATGAACACGGCGGGCCGCCTCCACCATTGCCCCCAAGGAGGCGCGCCGATCGCGGCGGCACTGTGAGGCCGGCCGAGATGCCGCGACTGCGCCGGCGAGGCCGCACCGAGGCTAGGGGGGCCGGCTCCGGTGCGGCTCTTCCAGCGTTCGCCCCCCGGCCTAGCGCCGCGTTCATCCTGGCATGGTATGGTAAATAATCCGTCAACGGGTGTGGTTCTGTTCTCGGATAGCTGTGACAGGCAGCCGTTTGATGCTGGCGTTCTCGGCCCGTTCCGCGCCTACGCGCGGACCCCGGGACCGGATCTACCGCCATTCGACTGCCGCGCAGTGGAATGAACGACCTGTCGTGAACGTCGCCAAACCTGATGTGCTATCATCCTTTGTTATGCTGGAGGCGGCCTTGATAATTCGATCTGTTATCGCAGTGTTACTCGTAGCCACCTCGGCGATTGCGGCCCCTGCCCATCGGCAGCCCACACCGGGCGCCGTGCAGCCAAGCGGCGATCCGAGCAGCATCACGGGGATGGATCCAAAAACTAGAGCTCAGGCGGACAAAGCAGAACGCGAGCGAGTTGCGCAGCAGAAATCGTTTGATGACAAAATGGGCAGGACAATGAATACTATCTGCCGCGGTTGCTAAAACATAGTACCAGTTCACGCCCTCCTCGAACGCCTGATGGCGCACCAGCGCACGCTCGTCTTGGCGATGGCCGAGCACGATGGGCTGCTGATTAGGAGCGCAATTCGAGCCTTCCACGGGCCGGAGAATGTCAATGCGGCCTCAGGAGCGGTAGCGGCCGAATTACTATGAACTGGTATGCGGCTTGCCGTGGCGAACGCCGAATAGGCATTGCTCAGATTAGCAATCCAAAGGCTATGACTTGAGCAGTCGCACCAATCTTGCTTCACCAGAGTATACGATAGCCGCGGTCCGCGGAGGAGCGGTTTCTCGTGCAGGAGCATTATGCCCGACCGTCGATCCGTGCTTCTGACGCTCGCCGCTTCTGCACTCGCACCCGCGTCCAGTGCTTACGCGATCGGGGCGCCGGAGCGCATCCAGCTCTGGCCGGGTGAGCCACCCGGCGGGGGCGGTCCGCAGGGACCGATTGCTCGTGACGACAGCGGTGCTGTCAGCAATATCGCGACGCCCGTGCTGGAGGTGTTCTCTCCTGAGAACCCGACCGGTGTCGCGGTCCTCGTGGCCGGCGGGGGCGGCTACACCCGCATCGGGATCGTCAAGGAGGCGTTACCCGCCGCGTTTTGGCTCGCCGCCCAAGGCATCACAGCCTTCGTGCTAACCTATCGCCTGCCGCGCGAGGGCTGGCAGGACGGTCCTCTCGTGCTGCTGCAGGATGGGCAGCGCGCCATGCGTCATATCCGAGCTAATGCCGAGCGGTACCGGATCGACCCGAACCGCATCGGGGTGATGGGCTTCTCGGCAGGCGGACATCTTTGCGGCATGCTCGCCGCACGCTCGGATTACCGCTCTTATCCGCAGGTAGACGCGATAGACGACCTATCCGCCCGCCCCGATTTCGCGGCGCTGCTGTACCCAGTGGTCAGTTTGGGACCGCCCTATGACAGAACCACTACCCGTCGCTCTCTCGTCGGCGAGACACCGACGCTGGAAATGAGCGAGATGTGGTCGCTTCAAACCTACATCAAAGTGGGGTGCCCTTCGATCTTCCTGGTGCAGGCCGACGACGACCAGGTGATCAGTCCCGAGCACAGCCGCGTCCTCGACGAGGCCTGCCGCGAGGCACGCGTGCCAGTCGAGTATCACCGCTTCGCCGTGGGCGGTCATGGCTTCGGGATCGGTCAATCGGACGCCCCCGTCGCTCTCTGGCCACGCCTCTGCCGGCTATGGCTGACGAGCATTTCGGTGATGCGCTGAGTGAAGAGTCCCGATACCCTCGACCCGAACGCGCAGTTGCCTGTGACGCTTTTAGCCGAACCAGGGCAGGTTATGGGCGCGCCCGATCGACTGTCTGAGCCCGAACGGAAAAAGCCCGTCCGAGACGCACGGGTCGACGTGGTGCGCGGCTTCGCGCTGCTGACGATCTTCGTTGACCATATTCCACGCAACGCCCCGGCCCTGCTCACGCTGCATAATTTCGGTTTCTCTGACGCCGCCGAGATCTTCGTGCTGCTGGCTGGCTACTCGTCGATGATCGCCTATGGCGGCCTGTTCCGCCGGTCCGGCTTCTGGACGACCCTCATCCGCATCGCCAAGCGGTGCGGGCGGATTTACCTGTTCCATGCCGGGCTGCTGCTCGCCACCCTGATCATCGTCCGGATCTGGATGGATCTCACCGGGCTCGTTCCGCGCTTTGGGGTGGCACCGCTGCTGGAGATGGGCCTCGTGCCGGGCCTGCTGCGTGGCCTCGCGCTGAACGCGCTTCCCAACTACCTCGACATCCTACCGCTTTACATTCTGCTGCTAGCCTTATTTCCGCTCATCTACTTCGGAATGCAAAACGGGGTCTGGGGCGTGCTGGCGCTCTCAGGCACACTTTGGCTCGCGGCCAACGTCGACCACACCTTGAACTTGCCCAATGCTACGGCGGTCGATGACGGGTGGTATTTCAACCCATTCGCATGGCAGTTCCTGTTCGTAATCGGGGCAGCCTTGGCGCTCGCGATCCGGGCCGGGGACGGCCTTCTGCCCAGGAGCAACTGGGCTGCGGCGGCGGCCGGTCTCTATCTCGGCTTCGGGCTAGTCCAGGGCGGATCGTGGGTAGATTGGGGTCTGCCGGATCTTAGGCTGCTGGCGATTGAAGCCCCGGACAAGAGCCACGTCGTGCCGCTACGCCTGCTCCACATCTTGGCGCTGACCTACTTGGTGTTCAGCACGCCCGCGGTAGCGCGCGTCTGCCAGTGGCGGCCGCTTCGACTAATTGATGCTTGCGGCCGGCACTCGTTGGAGATCTTCGCGGCCGGCTGCTTGGCGGCGTTGATCGGTCGTATCCTTTATCGGACTTTCGACACCTCTTGGCCGCTGCAGATCGCAGTCAACCTCAGCGGCTTCGCGGTCATGCTAACCCTCGCTAGCTTCCTCGATCACCGCGCACGGGGCCGCACTGCAAACTCGCGGCCTTCTGCCAGCGGTGCCACATCATCCACGATCGGCCAGAGCATCAGCGGCGGCGGTGGCGCACGTTGTTCCGGCGGAAGTCGCTCAGCAACCTGTTCGGCGAGCCGTATCCGCCGCGGTAGCAGACCTGTCTCAGGCGTGCTGTCAAGATAGCTCGGGCTACCGAGCCCATCGCCCGAGCCGCCGCTTCCACCGCTCACCAAGTGGCAGGGTGCTCGGCTGCTTCACGGTACGCACCACGTGCGGCTGCCGTACTGATGCAAGTTTCGGTGCAGGTGTAGCGGCTGCAATCTCGACGGTAGGCTCGGTGATTGGCAGCTCGATCGTCAGGACAGCAACCGGCTTAGCCTTGGGTGGCCGCCCGCGTCGCGGCTTTGGCAAGCCATTCTCCGCTACGTCCGCGGTCTCTGGCTCAACCGGCACAAACACCGGCTCGATCAGGTTAGGAAGGATCCGGCGAGGCTCCTGGGCCGGTGTCTGCGGCTCGGCTGCGGAGAGCCAGAACACCAGAGGTCGCGGGGCAACGGGGGCTGTGTCGCGATGCGGGATGATCGGACGTTGGCGTCCACCGGACTTGGTCTCGACGGTGAACGATCGCGGCGAGCGGTTACGCATTTTTGGAGTCATGACGATCGATCATCGTCACGAATATGCGGACAGCGAATTAACAAACCGATGCACCGACGGCGCGGCGGAGGTATCGGATGCACCCAACACGCATCGCGCTCGACCGACCTGGCCTCGAACAAGGCGTGCATGTAGCGGTGCTACATACACGGGTGCGGTTCAGCGAACGACGACTTCGCGGCGATGGGCAGCGTCATGGTGAGTGTGGCGGTGGTGGAGCCGAGGTGCGCGGTTCTGAGAGTAGCCCGATATCGGATCTGCTTCGGCTGTCGGCCGGGTTGGACCGCTTAAGAGCGCACCGAATAAGCCGCCAGGTCTGTATCCTTCAGCGGCCACAATCCTAGTGGCCTTTTCGATGCTCATATCGCAGGCGCTCGTCATACCCTGGAGGGCGCCGAGGGCCCGCTCGTATTCAGGGAGATTGGTGCAGCCCGGTGAGGTCCAAGCCCAAGCCGGAGCGGAGCCGACTAACCCGGCGACAAGGCCGATACCCGCTAAGCCTTTCCTGAACCTCACAGTCATCCCTCCTCAATGCCACTCGTCCTATAACAGTAGGCAGAGACCCAACGATCCTAGCTGTGCCACGCGGCTCATCAGCCTCCAGCAGGCCCGGGCTATGTTCGACCCGGGGAGGTTCTACGAGATGCTGCGCAACGCAGGCGTGCGGGGCGTCTGAGCTGAAGTCATGCTGCCCTGGCATACACCTGCGATAAGGGGCGGCCGCGATGGCGTTGCGATGCTCAGTTGTCCTGGAATGCGTCAGGAAGCGTAAAGGGGTTGCAGGCATGATCAAAGGCCAGCTGTGCTAGGGGTTGGTCATGCATTGGGTTGCTGTTGTCCTTGCCGCCTACGCTGTCGGCTTCGTCGAGTTCTGGCGCCTGTGTGAGGCTGCGCCGCATATGCACGATTGAGCTGGCGCCGCTGTAGCTCGAACGTCGGCTACGTAGCAGCCTACCTGCTACCGCGCTGGGCCAGCACCGCCGGGATCGTGCGCAGCATGATCGCGATGTCCCGGCGCAGGCTCCAGCGGCTGGCATAGTCCAGATCCAGCGCCACCCGCTCGGCGTAGCTCGTGTCCGAGCGGCCCGACACCTGCCACAGCCCGGTCACGCCAGGGGGCACGGCAAAGCAGGTCTGGAACGCCCGGCCGTAGCGGGCGACCTCGGCCGGCACGATCGGGCGGGGCCCGACCAGGCTCATCTCGCCGCGCAGCACGTTCCAGAGCTGGGGCAGCTCGTCGAGCGAGGTCTTGCGCAGCACCTGCCCGATCGCGGTGACGCGCGGATCGTTGCTGAGCTTGTGCGTGGCGGCCCATTCGGCCCGGGCCCGCGGGTCGGAGGCCAGATGGGCGGCCAGCACCGCCTCGCCATCGGTGACCATGGAGCGGAACTTGAGGCAGCCGAACGAGCGGCCGTCGCGGCCCAGGCGCATGTGGCGGAAGATCGGGGCGCGGCCATCGCCGGCCCAGACCAGCAGGGCGATGAGCAGAAGCAGCGGCAGCAGCAGGAACAGGGCGGTGACGGCCACGCCGACATCGAGGCCGCGCTTGGCCGCCCAGTTCAGGCGCAGACCGCGGGCGACGAAAGGCGTCTCCGGCGACAGAACATCGACCGCGGCGCCCGCGGTTTCGATCACTCGGCCAGAAGCCAAATCGACGACCTCAGCGATAGTGTCGGTATTGGGGATGCGCTGCACTGCGAGATCACCTCCGACATCTTGGTGTGCTGCAGCTCGCGACATAGCTCATCTTCTCAGTGTATGAAGCAGGTAAAGCAACTCTCAATTAGGTTAATTAATTCTTAATCTTAGATTTACGAAGATTATAGGATGCAGTCGAAAGCTAGCGCTGCGGGCGAGAGCAGATCTTACGTAGTTAATAGCGCAGAACATGTTGCCAATATGGCGCCTCTGCATTCAAAGGCCCCTCGCAGATGGCTACTTACGTATAAAATACGCGTTCTCTTCCGCAAACCCAACGTGGCTTGCGCTGAGGGCGTTGGCGTCGTGCGTGCAGCGCACAAGCGGAAACAACTTTCGGGACCGCCACAAATTCGCTAGAGAAGGGCGCATCACTCCAGTCACGAAGCGGGTCAGGCCCTGCGCAACGCCTGCGCCTGCAGTCGTTCGGCTTCCTCCTGCCACGCACCCCGCTCTGTCCGCATGGCCTCGACCAGGGCGTGCATGTTGCCGGCGTCGATGGAAGTCTCGACGAGCATGTCTTGGGCCGAGGTCAGTTGGTCCCGCAGCTCGGCGTTTTCGGTCGCTAGCGCCAGGAGCAGAGCGGCTACGACATCGCTCATTCCTGCTCCTGTGCTCGAACCGAGCGGCGGCATCTATGGTCCTTGAAGGTCCCCTAGGGGCCATACGGCCGCCGGATCGAGGGCGTTCGGATCGGTAGAGGTATTCTCAGGCGTCAGGGCGACCAGGACCGCGACGGTGAGTAGTGCGACGACACCTACCAGCACCATGCCGACACGCTCTGGATCAAGCCATCGGGCGCGCAGGACAACACACCCGAACGTGAAGGTAGCTGCCTCTGTTAGAGGCACGACGCTGGACAGCCCCAAGATGGCCTCCCCGGGTACGGACTAGCCGCTTGCTTGAGCCTATTTCTGGTCCGCGGCGGTTTTTCCGTCCGTGGGGTTGAGGGCGGCTTCTGCCGCTTTCAGGCCATCCCGAACGCGGGCCAGTGTGGCGGCACGCGTGTCGCCGACTTGGTTCAACGCCTCCAGAAACGCGGTCCAGTCTGACCGCGCCGAAGCTGGGATCTCACTGTCCAGCTTCGCTCGCAGGGTGGCCACTCGCGCCTCTGGCGTAGCTGTCTGCGGTGCCGCTGCGTCGGCGTCGTAGACGCCTACCGCACACATTTCATCGCCCGCCTTCGTGTAGTACGTGGTCTTGGGTTCCTCGATCGTGCTGCCGGGCTTTGGAAATAGATAATGGATCGAGGAAATCTGGCCCGGCTTAGCTGTCTCCACCATGGTCTTGATGAAGTAATTTCCGGTCTTATCATGCAAGTCGCGCACGTCGTGACCTTGCAGGATCGGATTGGGATGAGCGCTCATAACGCCATCGGGTCCGACGCAGAACACGTAACTGTCCGCGGTGCGAAAGCCGTCCATACCCTTGGTGAATGAGGTGAGAGCCTTGGCCTTGTCGGTCACCACGGCCTTGCTCGCCCGGTTTAGCATCCACTTGGCGCCCATCTCGGCGCCGGAACCGCTGTCATCGCAGGATAGACCCGCCTCGCTGTCCCCGCAGGCCAGGACTGTTTGTGGCAGAGCTGCAGCGATGAGAGCAGCAGCTATGATGGCGGCACGTGGGTTCATTGCGGCCTCTCAGCACACCCCACCAGTGCGGAGTGGCGGTATCAGAATGCGCAAGCGCCCATTTTACAACAAGCCAATACAATCATCACGCACTCGTTATCGATCGAGCTTATACAAGCCTACGAACAATGCAGTTTTCACGAATGAATTTTGGTCAGATGCATGCCGTTTGATCAATTGCAGCAACGATGCAACCCTTGCACACCCAGTTCCCCCGCACCGCGCCGGCCCTCACGAGACCGCCCGGCGAAGGCCTCACGGGCGAGGTACAGAGAACTGGCCCACACCTGCCTGTCGCCGCGTGCCCGACTGCAACAGCACCGTGTGGATCGCGAACACCTCGGGCACGTATGCGGGAAGGATGGGCGCTGTAGCAGCTGCACGGGGCGATGTCGCCGCGTTGGCTCGACAGCAGCTCTCGGCATTAGCGCGACTGCGCCGGCGAGGCCGCACCAGGGCCCGCCGTCTCAAGACGACCCCGGTGCTGCTCTTCCGGCGCGCGGCCGAAGCCGATCGCTGAAAGCATGCTGGCGCCTAGTGGTTAACGGATCCTGTCGATCGGCGCAGCTGCTAAGAGGCACGCTGTCGGCGACATGGCATCTCGCCGGCTGCAATTAACGCACCTGCAATTGCCACCATCCGCCGCCCTTGATGACGCGCAGCGTCCAGATCCTCGGGTCGCGGTGGCTGGTTCTCTTTGCCGACGATCGCGGACGCGCCGTAGGGCGAGCCAGCCTCCAACATCGCCTCATCGGTGTAGCCCGTCGGGAGGATCACCATGCCGAGATGCGCCATTGGTGCGTACAGCGACAGTGTGACGACTTCGGATCCGCCATGCGGCCAGGACGCCGTCGCGAAGGCACCTCCGACCTTGCCAGCCAGGGTACCCCGCTTCCACTGGGGGCCGAGCAGATCGAGGAAGTTCTTCAACTCAGTCGCCATCGCCCCAAAGTAGCTCGGCGTGCCGAACAGGATCGCGTCAGCCCATTCGGCATCTTTGTGTGTGGGTGCTTGGTAGAGGTCGTTCTGACGGGCCGCACTCTCAGTCCAGCCTTCGACCTTCGCCATCGCGGCGGCATCAGCCACTTCTCGTGGTCGACGCACACGTACTTCTGCGCCAGCGCCCCGCGCAGCTTCAGCGGCAGCGGTTGCAAGCGCTTCAACACTACCGCTGCGTGAGTAGTAGACGATCAGCAGGCGAGTGGGGTCGGATGTCCGGTCGGCCACAGCACCCTCCTACGGATTGGCGCTACGAGCTGCCGGCTGCGGATAGGATGGATTTCCGCCCGGTACAGCAGTGCTGTTGGAGGGCGACATCGCGCTGCCCTTCCCGTCCTCGGTTCCGGTGATCTGCTTGCGCGATGCGCTCTGGCTCTGGCTCGCGTAGTCAGGCGGAGAGCTTCCACCCTGCCAAATCATGAGCCCAGCCAGCGCTGCCAGCATCAAACTCACGCTGACGATCAGGACGTAGAGGGCCGGTCGGCCGCGCTTTCCCTGCCGGCCATCTTGCCCGGAGAGTTGTTCTGCCACCGATAAACCTCGCTTGCCCGCGGTTGCAGGCGTGAAGATGCAACGGGTCTTCGGTGTGAGAGGTCCGATCCTGTGGCGCTATGGCTCCGCAATCACTGGACGCGCATCTGGATAACCCCGCGGATCCAGACCGCGGGGCAGTCCACTTCACATCCGCGAACGACGCATGTGGTGACGCCGATGACGCTTCATGTGCCGCATGCTCATCATGCCGCGCTGGCCGCCCATCCGCTTCTCTGACGGGCTTTTCACGCTGCCGGGGTTGTTCATGTTGCTCTGAGCACTGCCGCTGCCACTGCCGGCCGGCATCTGAGCGAGAGCCGCCCCTGTGACGGCGAGCGTCAGCGCGGCCGCAAGGGCAAGTGTCTTCATCATAGCGTTTCCTCCAGACGGATCGGTTCGACCAGTCCGGATCTGAACGTCGGCGCGGTTGCTATCGTTCAGGCGCTTGTCATCGCTGCAATCACAAATCGCGCTTGCTACGCAGCCGGAGAGCCAAAATCAGCGCGCCAGGCCAGAACGCGAGGCTGAGGACGGCTATCGGGACGATGGGGCGCCCTTTCCACCAGGCGATGACGACCGGCAGGAACAGGACCGGGATGGCCGCTGCGAGAAAAGCCCAGAATTGAAGGTCGGATAGGTCCATATGCGATCCGTAGCAGCGCTCTAACGCTACGCTTTCTTCACGACAGGCGGCACAGTCCGGCCATCATGCCGATCCGGCCCGAGCACCGCTTCTTCTACCCCATCGACTGGGCGCAGCTCTCGGCCGTAATTCGGTTCGGGCGGGCGAGGGGCTGCTGCGAGGGCTGCGGGCGACCACACGGGCGGATGGTCTATCATCTCGGTGACGGCCGCTGGTGGGACGCGGATGCCGGTCGGTGGCGTGATGGATGGGGTAGGCGGATCCGCATCGCTGCAGAAGCCGACATCCTCGGCCGCGCCCGCCGGACCCGGGTGGTCCTAGCCGCAGCTCATCGAGATCACGACACCTCGAACAACGCGGACGCCAATCTCGCGGCCTTCTGCCAGCGGTGTCACATGATCCACGATCGGCCGGAGCATCAGCGGCGACGCTGGCGCACGCTGTTTCGGCGGAAGGCGCTCGGGGATCTGTTCGGCGGGCCCTACGCGTAGAGCGTCTCCGGTCGCGTCCTGACTGCCGTGGCGGCAGAGTAAACGAACAGTTCACCAACTCAGCGCAATTGCTCGGATCGCCTTGATCCTGATGCGATGTGAAGACGTTCTACCGGCACATCCACCGGAGATACGCAGCCATGCTGATCCTCAACCCACTCACCGGCCAAACTGTCGAGATCATCGTGCCTAGGCCTAAGCTCAAGATGGCTTGAGAACCGCTGCCTGCGGCTTGCGTTTCAAACTCTTAGCTTTGGTGCCAACGTCACGCGTCCATTTCACGCTCTTGCGCGTTCCTGGCCCGCAATCACCCAGCTTTGGGTGAAACAGTTTGGTAGATGGAGGCGGCAATGATGAAAGGCGGATTGCTTTGGCTGCTGGGGATCCCGCTGCCTATCATCTTATTGCTATGGTTCTTCGGCGTGTTTCACTAGATATCAGGTGGGACGGCGTCATGCCCTACACAGTCGAAGTTACTACGCCGCCGATGCATATCGATGGCGAGGAACACGCATCTAGGATGTACCAGCTGCCTGATCCGTTCAACACGGTGGCTGAGGCCAAGGATGCTGCAATCGATCACATCAAAGGGCTTGGGCTCGACCCAGCTGGCGTCCTCTACAATGTGTTCGACCGTGAAGGCTTCACAGTCGCATCCAGCGCGGAACAGCTTGCTGAAGCTGGATAACGCGAAGGCCATGGGCCGGCGCACCGCGGTCTACAGTTCCGCCGCACCGCGCCGACCCTCACGCGACTGCCCGGCCAAGGCTTCACGGGCGAGCCCGGGGAACTGGCCCAAGGGTGCCTGTCGTCGCGTGTTTGCTCACTGCGGGCCGTAAGGTGTCGCGAACGCCGCGGGCACGCCTGTGAGAAGAACCGGCGCTGTAGCAAGCGATAGAATAACTGTCGCCACCGTCAGCCAGTCTGACTGCTCCAGCCTCCCATTCAGGTTCGTGAGAAAGGTCCATCGACCGGTTCGACTTGGGAGCGATCGCCAAGCAGATGGCGGCCCGACGCAATGATCTGGATCGCCTGCCGGTTGTCGCATTCGCGCCGCGCGATGCCTTCCAGATCGCGCAGGTAGGTGACGATCGGCCTGCGAGCATGGTGCCCCAGCCTCATAGCGGGAGTGACCTGCGCGCCGACGTGTTCGGCCACCGTATCCCAGAACGCCGCGGGCGTCGTGGAGACGTCAGTCGTCATGCTGATCCTTATGGTTGGTGCCCCGCCAGCCTCGATCAGGGGGCAGAAACCGAGGCAGGCGAAGCCGACCAGGTGCGTCCAGTCGACAGCGAGGCTAAGGCCGCGGCGACGTCGGCGAACTCACTTGGATCAGAGCGGGGCGTTCGGTCTGCCGGACGACGCTAGACCGTCATCGCATAGCTCGGCCCGTCCTACCGCCCGCGAGAACTCTCACGGGATCGCTTCGGCCGAAGTCGACCGTTGTCACTCGGCGAACGATCTCAAAACCTCCGCCACAGGGCTTTCCACAGCATGGGACAGAACCAACACGGCGGTGTGCCGGATGGGGCATAAGGCAAGGTGTAATGAGAGCCAGCAGCAAGCCGTTCAGGGCGGTCATTCATGCAGCAGCACTCAGATGCGGCGGCTGGTTGAGGCCTGCTGGAACCACGCCTGCTGCCGTGCGTAGATTAGGTCTCGATACCCCAGCGAGACAACCTTCAGCCCCGCCGGCTCAGCCGCGCGGGGCTTTTCATGTGCTGGGCTCGGTTCGTCTCACGCCACGGCGCACAACAACGGGCGGCCGATGATGAGGGCCAACGGAAGATCGTTGAACCAACGTTATGCCGCGACGCTTTCCTCGGCACGGCGCACCCCTTCTGCGTCGAGGCACGGAGGAAACCCATGCGCATCCTGTCTCTCAGCCTGCTGACCGCTTCCAGCCTCGCCGTTCTCTCGCTCCCCGCGGCTGCCGTCCCGGCTGGTCCCGCCTCCGGCATCTCCGCTTCGGACGGTATGACCACGCATGTCCGGATGCATCGCCATCACATGCGGCGTGGACGGATGACATGGGTGCAGCGGAGAGGCGGCCGGCGCTAGGGCCTGTCGTCGCCTGAACGGACTGGC
>NZ_JALNUL010000060.1:0-18285 GCF_026540775.1 Methylobacterium sp. GC_Met_3 | reverse complement strand
GTATCACGCCGGTCACGAACTGAAGAGCGGCCCCCGCGACGTGGCATCAACGCTGGTCACCGACCGGATTACAGAGGACGCTCTTACGTGACCCTTCAATTAACTCTCGTTTAGCCTTCGGATTTTCAAGCGTCATTAATTTGCAGCTGATGAATTCAGATGAAGATTTAGTTGCCTATGGCAAGGCGTTGCCCTAGGCTTATCGGCTACGGCGACCAGCGTAGCACGGTGTTCAAAATGGAAGATGAAGAGTTTGTTGAGATTTTATTCGTCGGCCTCCTTGGTCGGTTACCCGATACCGCAGCGCGTAGAAATTTTGTGTCTGCGCTGAAGAACGGTATTGATCCAAAGTTGCTGTATCAGCAAGTTTTCAATTCTGTGGAATTTGCTGAGCGCGCTCGGCGCATTAATTCTAATCCTAATTCATTAGGGGAAGTGTGCGTGACGGACAGTTCAGTTGCCCTACTGCCGGACTATCAGGAAAGAATTCTTCTAATGTTAAGTCTTTTGTCTCCCGTAGATGTTGTAGGTCTTGGAAAGGTGCGGGTAGGTCGAAATAATGATGGTGGTTACGTCATGATTGACGATTTTGAGGGAATTACTGATGCTTATTCGCTTGGCATTTCCGACGATGTTTCATGGGATCGTCAAATTGCTGAACGTGGCATCAAAGTATTTCAGTATGATCACACTATAGATAGTCTGCCCGAGGAGCACGAGAATTTCAGATGGTTAAAGCGCAAAATCGCAAGTCATTCGGATATAAAACAGGGAGTAATTTCTCTCCAGGATCAATTTTTTATGAACGGTCACGGTTCAGATCGTGATTACATCCTTAAGGTTGATATAGAAGGCGACGAGTGGGAAGTTTTTTCCGCAATCGATGTTGATTTCTTAAAGCTATTCCGCCAGGTCATATGTGAGTTTCATCATATCAGCGAAATAGCCAATCCGCATAAGTTCGAGAAGATGCATGGTGCTATTTATAATCTAACCGTCCATCATAGCGTTGCGCATGTGCATGGCAATAATTATGCCCGTTGGGCGATAGTAGGTGGCGTAGCTGTTCCGGACGTTTTGGAAATTACGTTTATTCGAAATACTGGTAAAAAATTCAATAAATGTTCAGGTACTTTCCCGGACCGATTTGACCAACCAAATTCGGCTCGATTTGCGGATTTTATGCTGGGGTCATTCCGGTTTGGTGATGGGCGAAGCTAATTGCAGGAATACAGATGCTTCGGATAACACGAAACAGTTTTCTGCTCCTGTGATATGGCACGATAGTTGATTTGACTCGTAAATTTATGATGCCCGTTAGTTGCGCTCCATGCAATAATCTGCAGGCAAATCATATAAATCCCAATAATTTGGATATTTTTGTTTTCGATATGATCCTGTTTTGCCCTAGTTTGCTGAGAGCTTGTCTAAACATGGAGCCACGCACCCGAGCGAGCAATAAGCGATCGAAGTCAACGCATCGTCAAGTATTTGTGCCGGTATCAAGATCCGAATGTACACTATGTCAAAAGAGCGCGCGAACAGCTGAGGCACTGACGTATTTAGAAGATTCCATTTAGGCGTGATCCATAAGAGGCTAGGCACCGCTCCCGACTGTCTGCGTGATGACCCTGAGGCCGAGAAGGCTCAGCTGCGTGATGTCGTTCCCCCACCGCTCCGGTCAGACCTGAGTGCGCGTTTTCTGGTGTTGTGAAACCCTGATCCACCCTCGGTTTCGCGGACACCCCTGATACGCTTAGATTGAGCTGTGAAGGTGTCGAATCGCGAAGACGAGACAAAAGTTTATGCTTAAGTTCAAACGCGAGGCGGTCGTCCTGCCGGATAGTAGTGGCCGGTCGCAAATGCAGATCCAGATCGCGGTCGAGCTTGGGATCCAGCCCTCGATGGTGCGCCAGTGGCGTGCAACGCTGAACGAGGCCTTACCTCGACGGGGGTCTGCTGGATCGACGGGGGCTTCGCCACCCAGCTCGGTCGCCTCGCCGTTCGATTAGGCCGCCAAAATTACTGGCCTGCGGCGTGAACTCGACCGCACGTGCATGAAGCGCGACGTGCTAGAAAAAGCCACCGGCATCTACGCGGAGATGCACAAATGATCTTCGCCTTCATCGAGCAGCATGCCTGCACCTAGCCAGTGCGTCGTGTGTGCCACGTGCTCGGAGTTTTACCCAGTGGCTTCTACGGCCGGCGGTCACGGCCTGATAGCGCCTGCTCGGCCTCCAACCTCCAGCTCCTGGACGACGTTCGGCGCATCCGTACCGCCCACCATCGGCGCTATGGTGCCCTGCGCGTGGATACCGCCCTGCAGACTAAGAGCGCCTAACAGAACCGTCTGATCTGGTTGAGGGTGATGAGGCTGGCGGCGAGGCTCGTGAAGGCCTCGTAGATGTCTGCGCGTCGCTCATAGCGGATGGGCAATCGACGGAATCGGTTGAACCAGGTGTGTTTCGGCGTGCAACTTTGACCCCGTGAGGCGGGGGATCGGCGTCCAATTCTAACCCCCTAACCTCGTTCTCGCAGACTGCTCTCCGGTACGGCCGGAAGGGTGGTGCAGGGGGATGAAGGGCGTGGACACGATTGCGCGCATCCGGCGCGAGTTCTTCACCCGCGGCCGCGCGATCAAGGACATCGTCCGCGACCTGCACGTCTCCCGCAACACGGTCCGGAAGGTCATCCGGTCGGGGGCCACCGCTTTCGCCTACGAGCGTGAGGTGCAGCCGCTGCCCAAGCTCGGGCCGTGGCGCGACGATCTCGATCGGATGCTGACCACCAACGCCGGCAAGTCCGCTTGCGAGCGGCTGACGCTGATCCGGATCTACGAGGCGCTGCGCGGGCTCGGCTACGAGGGCGGCTACGATGCTGTTCGGCGCTATGCCAAGACCTGGAAGCGCGAGCGCACCTCGATCACGGTCCAAGCCTTCGTGCCGTTGTCGTTCGCCCCGGGCGAGGCCTACCAGTTCGACTGGAGCCACGAGATCGTGCTGATCGGCGGCACGACCGTCACGGTCAAGGTCGCCCACGTCCGGCTGTGCCACTCGCGCATGCTGTTCGTGCGGGCCTATCCGCGCGAGAGCCAGGAGATGGTGTTCGACGCCCACGACCGGGCGTTCGCGTTCTTCCGCGGCACCTGCCAGCGCGGCATCTACGACAACATGAAGACCGCGGTGGAGACGATCTTCGTTGGGCGCGAGCGTGCCTACAACCGCCGTTTCCTGCAGATGTGCTCACACTACCTCGTCGATCCGGTCGCCTGCACGCCGGCTTCAGGCTGGGAGAAGGGGCAGGTCGAGAACCAGGTCGGACTGGTGCGTGAACGCTTCTTCACCCCGCGTGTCCGGGTGAAGAGCTACGAGGAACTGAACGCCCTTCTGCTCGATCAGGTGATCGCCTACGCCAAGGCGCATCCTCATCCCGAGGAGCGCGAACACACCGTCTGGGAGCGGTTCGAAGCCGAGCAGGCAGCCCTCGTTCCCTATGCCGGCCGCTTCGACGGCTTCCACGCCATCACCGCTTCGGTGTCCACGACCTGCCTCGTGCGCTTCGACAACAACCGATACTCGGTCATGGCCTCTGCCATCGGCCGCCCGGTCGAGGTGCGGGCCTACGCCGAGCGCGTCGAGATCCGACAGGACGGTCGCGTCGTCGCCGAGCACGAGCGCGCCTTCGGGCGGGATCAGACCGTGTTCGATCCCTGGCACTACGTCCCCGTGCTGGCCCGCAAGCCCGGTGCGCTCCGGAACGGCGCACCGTTCAAGAACTGAGTGCTGCCTCCCGCCCTCGACCGGGTCCGACGCAAGCTCGCCGGCAGTGCCGGAGGTGACCGGCAGATGGTGGAGATCCTCACCGCCGTGCTCGGCGACGGGTTGCCGGCTGTCGAGGCGGCCTGTGCCGAGGCGCTGCGCGAGGGCGTCCACTCGACCGACGTCATCCTCAATATCCTCGCCCGGCAGCGCGAGCCGACCCCGCCCGTCATCATCCTGGCCCCCGAGAGCCTGCGGCTGCGCCACGAGCCGGTCGCCGATTGTGCCCGCTACGACAGCCTGAGGAGCACCCCATGATGGAACGCCAGACCATCCTCGCCACCATGGGCGAGCTGAAGCTCTTCGGGATGAAAGCCGCCTATGACGAGATCATCAAGGTCGCGGTGAAGCGGACCCACGAGCCGCAGCAGATCGTCGGCGATCTGCTCCAGGCCGAGATCTCCGAGAAGCAGGCACGCTCGATCCGCTACCAAATGACGATCGCCAAGCTGCCCCTGGCCAAGGACATCGCTGAGTTTGCCTTGGAAGGCACCCCAATCAACCAGGGTCTGGTGCGCGACCTAGCCGGCGGTGAGTTCTTGGCTCACCAGCGCAACGTCGTGCTCGTCGGCGGCACCGGAACCGGCAAGACCCATCTGGCCATCGCGATCGCGCGAGCCTGTATCCGGGACGGCGCGCGGGGCCGGTTCTACAACGTCGTCGATCTCGTCAACCGGCTCGAAGCCGAGGCGCGCGCCGGCCGGCAGGGCCGCATCGCCGACCATCTCGCCCGACTCGACCTCGTGGTGCTCGACGAGCTCGGCTACCTGCCCTTCGCGCAGTCGGGCGGCCAGCTCCTGTTCCACCTGATCAGCAAGCTCTACGAGACCACCTCGATCGTGGTCACCACCAACCTCGCCTTCGGGGAATGGCCCAGCGTGTTCGCCGGCGATGCCAAGATGACCACCGCGCTGCTCGACCGGCTCACCCACCACTGCGAGATCGTCGAGACTGGCAACGAGAGCTGGCGCTTCAAGAACCGAGCCTGAGGTCGGCGCACACGTCCTACCTGCTGGACCCCCCAATCAGCCCGGCTGCCCAACCCCGACCCGCTTCGCCGGGCTGATCAGGGGCGCCCCACCATACCCATCCAGGGGGTCAAAGTTCGACGCCGATCCAGGGTCAATCTTCAACGCTGTTTGACAAACCAGGCGTGGGTGCGCTCCACGACCCAACGGTGACGACCGAGTTTCGCGCTGCTCTCGATGCCCCTACGTGCGATGCGCGGCACGATCCCCCGCGCCCGGCACTCCTGGCGGCGGGGTCTGGCATCGTAGGCCTTGTCAGCGTGCAGCTTGTCCGGACGGCGTCGCGGTCGTCCGCGCCGACCGCTCCGCACAGACGGGATGGCATCGAGGGTGGCCGCCATCATGACGGTGTCGTGCCGGTTGGCACCGCTCAGGCAGAAGCCGAGCGGCGTGCCGCGTGCGTCGGTGACGAGATGGCGCTTCGTGCCTGGCTTGCCCCGATCCGTCGGGCTCGGGCCGGTGGCAGGCCCCCCTTTTTGGCCGGGACAGACGCGCTGTCCAGGCAAGCCCGGCTCCAGTCGATCTCCCCTGCTGCGTGCAGGCGCTCCAGCAACACATCATGCAGACGGCTCCAGACGCCCGCCGCCTGCCAATCCCGCAGTCGCCGCCAACAACTCATGCCGGAGCCGCAGCCCATCTCGGCCGGCAGCATTTCCCACGGCAGCCCCGAGCGCAGCACGAACAGGATGCCCGTGAGTGCGGCCCGGTTCTCAATTGGACGACGCCCGCCCTTCGGACGCGGTCGAGGCGGCGGGAGAAGCGGCGCGATCTCATCCCAGAGATCATCGGGGAGAAGCAGCCTGGCCGTAAGCGCTGTCTGGGCGGCACCTTCCGGCAGACGGTGTGAAGGCGACATACGGAGCGGAATGGGAGCTCCGTCACATGTCGATGTCAGGTCGTATGGCTATGTCGGAGCCGATCCGGCGCCTGGAGCTGTTCACCGGGGCCGGTCGGCGCCGGACGTGGTCGAATGAGGAGAAGGCCGCCATCGTGGCCGAGAGCGATGGGCCGGGCACCTCGATCAGCGCGGTGGCACGCCGGCATGGATTGAGCGCCTCGCAGCTGTTCACGTGGCGACGCCTGGTGCGTCAGGCTGGGGGTCACGACGGCGAGCGCGCACTGCAGTTCGTGCCGGCCGTGATGAGCGTGGACCCGCAGGATCCGACGTCTGCCGAGCTGAGCCCAGAGCTGGGGAAGCGATGCGGCTGCCACAGCATCGAAGTTGAGATCGCAGGCACCACGATCCGCATCGCTCAGGGCGCGAGCGCGGCTCAGATCGCCGCGCTGATCCGGGCGCTGAAGGCTTGCCCATGATCGGGCCGTCCGGCGCGGTGCGCGTGATGCTGGCCACCCGGCCGGTGGACTTCCGCAAGGGCATGGACGGGCTGGCCGCTCTGGTCCGGGACGCGATGGGCGCGGATCCGTTCTCCGGCACGGTCTACGTGTTCCACTCGAAGCGCGCCGACCGGGTGAAGCTCCTGGTCTGGGATGGAAGCGGGCTGGTCCTCGCGACCAAGCGTCTGGAGGCTGGCCAGTTCTGTTGGCCGAAGATCGAGGACGGCGTGGTCCGGCTGAGTGCGGCGCAGCTCGCAGCGCTCGTGGAAGGCTTGGACTGGAAGCGCGTTCATGCCGCGCGTCGCGTGGGCATGCCGGCGGTTGCCGGCTGAGCAAAAAGGCTGGCCAGCGGGCTTCATCGCAGTGGTAAGTCACTGGCGGATCTGCTCTCATCTACTTCGTGGCCGCGCCTGCTTCGCTCTCATCCGACGATCCCGAGACGCTCAAGGCGTTGCTCGCCGAGGAGCGCGCCGAGAACGAGCGGCTACGCCAGATCATCCTGGCGATGCAGCGCCACCGCTTCGGCCGCCGGGCCGAGAGCCTACCTGAGGATCAGCTCCTGCTCGGGCTGGAGGAAGCCGAGCAGGTCGAGGCCGCCGGCTTTGCCGACGAGGAGAGCGAGCCTGCCAAGAAGGAGGTCCGGAGGGTCAAGCGGCGCACGAACCGTGGGGCGCTGCCCGCCCACCTGCCGCGGGTCGAGACCGTCGTGGATATCGGCAACCTCGCCTGCCCATGCTGCTCGGGCGCTCTGCACCGGATCGGCGAGGACGTGTCCGAGCGCCTCGATGTGGTGCCGGCGCAGTTCCGAGTGCTGGTGATCCGCCGCCCGCGCTACGCTTGCCGCGCCTGCGGGGACGCGGTCGTGCAGGCCCGGGCACCAGCGCGGCTGATCGAGGGCGGACTACCGACCGACGCTCTCGTCGCGCAGGTCCTCGTCTCCAAATACGCCGACCACCTGCCGCTGTATCGACAGGCGCAGATCTTCGCCCGCCAGGGCGTCAGCCTCGACCGCTCGACGCTGGCCGACTGGGTCGGACGCGCTGCCTTCCTCCTCCGGCCCGTGCACGAGCGGCTGCTGGAGACGCTCAAGCGCTCGGGCAAGCTGTTTGCCGACGAGACCACGGCACCGGTGCTCGATCCGGGCCGCGGCCGCACCAAGACCGGCCAGCTTTGGGCGTATGCGCGCGACGACCGGCCCTGGGGCGGGACCGATCCGCCCGGCGTCGCCTACGTGTACGCGCCCGACCGCACGGCCGGACGACCGATCGCGCATCTCTCCGGGTTTGCAGGCGTGCTCCAAGTCGACGGCTACGTGGCCTACGAGACGCTGGCCAAGAACGGCGCAGTGCGGCTGGCCTACTGCTGGAGCCATGTGCGTCGGCAATTCTACGATCTCGCTGCCGCCTCGCCGATCGCCACGGAGGCGCTGTCTCGCATCGCCGCGCTCTACCGGATCGAGGCCGAGATCCGCGGACGCTCGGCCGAGGAGCGACGGGCGGTCCGGCAGGAACGAAGCCGGCCCGTGGTCGAGGCGCTGGAGGCGTGGCTGCGGGAGAAGCTTGCCCTCCTGAACCGCAAGAGCAACCTGGCGGAGGCGATCCGCTACACCCTGAACCGCTGGGAGGGGTTGAGCCTGTACCTCGATGACGGGCGCATCGAGATCGACTCCAACACTGTCGAGCGCGCGATCCGGCCACTGGCTTTGAACCGGAAGAATGCCCTGTTTGCGGGATCCGACGGCGGGGGCGAGCACTGGGCGGTGATCGCCTCGTTGGTCGAGACCTGCAAGCTCAACGGCGTCGAACCGCAGACCTATCTGGCCGACGTCGTCACCCGCATCGTCGACGGCCATCCGCAGCGGCGCCTCGATGATCTGCTGCCATGGGCTTACCAGCCAACGCCAGCCCTCAAAGCCGTGGCCTGAGGACAGCGCTTACGTCTGGCCATGCCAAACCAACGCTGAAAACCAAGCTCGGTGCCG
Organism: Methylobacterium sp. GC_Met_3; assembly: GCF_026540775.1. Lineage (NCBI taxonomy): Bacteria > Pseudomonadati > Pseudomonadota > Alphaproteobacteria > Hyphomicrobiales > Methylobacteriaceae > Methylobacterium > Methylobacterium sp. GC_Met_3. The sequence continues at coordinate 10,123 of NZ_JALNUL010000060.1, read as the reverse complement.
TTCTGTTAGGCGCTCTAAGAGCCGGTCTGTCAGTCGTAGGCGGGTAAGACGTCTCGTGCGCCGGCATGGCATCCGTGCTCTGGCAGGGCGTCGGCTCCGGCCCTGCACGACCGAAGCCGCAACGACTTCCCGATCGCGCCCAACCTCCTGAGGGAGGACTTCTCGGCCGAGCGACTTGAAACTATCTGGCTGGCCGACATGAGTCACCTGTCGACCGGCGAAGGTTGGCTCTACCTGGCCGCCGTCGTCGATCTGGCCACTCGCAAGATCATCGGCTGGTCGAGGTGCGATCATATGCGCACCGAGCTGAGTGTGGGTGCGCTGATATTGGCCGCCCAGTGGCTGGGGCCGGCCCCTGGGCTTAGCTGCTACTCGGATCGCGGCAATCAGTACGCCGCTGAAGCCTACCCAAGACAGCTCGTCAACACCGGAGTGAGCCCTTCCATGAGCCGGGCGGCTTGCTGCCACGACAATGGCTTAATAAAGATTTTTTTCCATACCCTCAAGATTCAGCTCGTCCATCAACGATAAGGGACAACCTAAGATGAGGGGCGACGCGACCTGTTTGCTTACATCGAGGGCTACTACGATCGGCAACGCATCCATTCGGCACTCGGCTATCTTATGCCCGAGCAGGCCGATCGGACCGCAAGCTGCTCTCCCTGCGCCCGCAAACTCAGGGAGATAATCGAGTTTTCTGTTTGCGTGCTATAGCACGCTTGAACGCCTCGATGTGGCGCTCGGCACAGGCCTCCCAAGTAAAATGGCGACTACGGAGTTCTGCTTCCTGGGCAAGCGCAGAACGTAGGAGGGGATCGGTTGCCAACTTTTCCACCGCCATTGCAATATCGACCGAATTGGTCGGGTCAACCAAAAGTGCTCCCGAGTCCGCGATCTCCGCCATGCTAGAACCATTGGATGTGACAACGGGCGTGCCGCACGAGAACGACTCAATGATCGGCAAACCGAAGCCTTCGGCGAGCGACGGGAATACCGTGCAAATCGCACCAGAGTAAAGACCCCACAGCTGCTCGTCCGGTACGCGGCCAAGGAACGTGATGCGGCTAGCGTCAGTTCCCGCCAGATTGGTCAAGTCTTCTGCGGTAATTGACCATCCGGCCTGACCGACGACGACCATTCGAAGATGCTGGACTGCCGGTGCTCTCAGGTGCCGCATCGCCGCGATAACCGTGCTCAAATTCTTGCGCGGCTCAATTGTCCCGACGCAGATGAAGTACGGTTCTTCACCGGACGCGATCGGGCTTGCCGACGCAGCATCTCCATAACTCCCAGAATGTAGGGCCACGCCAAGATGGGCTACAGAAGAGGTGGCTGAGAGAGTTGGGAAAACTGCGCGTACGGCTCCTTCCGTAGCCGCCGAAATACATAAAAGGTGATCGGCGGCTGTGAGATAGCGCAGTTGGCCATTAAATTTGGCCACTGCTGCTGCTGAAAACCAGTCCGAATTGGTGAGCGGGAACAGGTCACAGATTGTGAAGATCTGCGGAAGCGCTTCAAAGCGCTGATCCAGGCCTGAAAATGGGAAATAGGGGTAGAACACCACGCCGGTATTGGGCCGTTGATTGTGCTCAGCAAACTTAGCTCCTGCGAGAATACCTGCGCACAGCTCAGTCGCGCTGTTCACGAGCTGCGGCGCATGGAACAGCTGCAAATTGATTCGTGTGTCGCGTGCCAGCTCCTGCATCACATTGTGCACGTAACGGTGAACGCCCGTGGCGGCCTTAGGGTCAGTCACTGCCATGCATAGAACGTCAATGTTCATATAAACATTGAGGGCCTCTGACGGTTCGGAGGCCGGACTTAGACATGCGGCCGCGTCGATGCGGGCTCTCGCCTCAGCCTGACTCGGTAAGTGGCTCAGTCTTGTATGCGCTGATTGGAGATGCTGTTCCGCCGAGGCGAATACGTCGGCTGAACCGTTTTCTTGGGTAAGGTACGCGGACAAAAATGTCGTGTGCGTACTCCAGTGGTATTTCGCCTCCGGGCGGGCGAGGATCTCGCGGACAAGGTCGCCCCGGCAGCAGCCTGACCGTATCGCCTCGGCGTGCTGCGTGCGCTCCTCATCGGACTCGAGCCGCCGTAGCAGGATTGGGTATAGCAGGGAAAGAAAAGTTGCGTCAGACAGACTAAGCAGTATTTCCAAATCTTCAGCTGCGCGTAGTGCTGAGTCGGATGGCGGAAAGAAATCGGCACAGACGACCCGGCGGTCCGCAGCCACAGTATCGATCAGCTTTACGATCCGGAGGAGACGCGACCAGGTCCGGTCGCTCGGTTCTTTGACGAACCGCACGAAGTATCGCACCAAAGCCTGCGCCTTCAGCTCATCGGGGCAATACGTATCGATGATAAAAATCAGAGGCCGAGCGTAGTTCGCCGACCGCAAGGAAAACAAGCGTTGGTTGCGGGCTGCAAAAATTCCGTCTCCGGCGTCCGTGAACCGGTTGAAGAGCCGCGCACTGGGCGCGACCCAGCGCTCGATGCCGGCACGCTCGGCGCGCATCGTGAACTCGCTATCAGCGTGATAATGCGGCAGGTGGCGCACGTCATAAAGACCGATCTCGTTGAAGACCGAGCGGTGGATAAGTGTGCCGTTCCCACATAGATAGTGCGTCGGCATCAGGCCGTTAGACGAGATTGCCAGCTCATCCAGAGCATCATCCCAGGCCCCCGCCATCGCGAGTTGCACGAAGGAGCCTGAACTCCAGTCGTTGTAGGCACCCACTCCCCACAGACGACCCGGCGTGTTGGCAAAGGCGATAACGCTTCCCACGATGCGCGCTCCAGCGCGCTCTGCGGCGCTGACGATGGCCCTCAGGAAGTCAGCGGGAATAATTGCGTCATCGTTTATAGTCAGGATGTAATCGCAACCGTCCGCCAATGCGCGAGCGACGCCGATGTTGGTCGCGGCCGTCCAGTAGGCAGAGTCAGGCGCTGATAGGATTGATGCACCAGCGACATTCAGGCTCTTCAAAGCTTCAGGCGTTCCATCTGTCGAGTTGGAATCCACTGCGTAGAACCGAAAGAGCGGGTAATCCTGTCCGTCGAGCATCCGTGCGAAGTCCACTGACCAAGCGCCTCGGTTTCGCACGGGAGTCACGACGCCGATCATGGGATACTGCGAGAGGGGCTTTGCCGTGGGTGTCCTGTCTTCAAGCGGTGCCCAACCTCGAACCGGCACATGCGCGGGGTTGGGTAGCCGGCCCTCGGCGTAACCGCGTACGGCATAGTGCTCCGACGGATCAAGGCGGGTCTCTGCCACGTCGGGGTAACGCGCGGCGTACCATTCCGGATCGACTAACTGCCGCCGCCCATGCCGGGTAGCCGCATCTGCGCTCGGGAGGCGGCCTTCGTGGTGACCCACAAGGGCGTAGTGTTCGGCCGGGTCGACACCTGCTGCTGCCACGTCGGGGTAGGCGGCCAGGTACCAGGCCGGATCAACCTCCGCCATCAACTCCCGCCCGGCCTCCCGCGCGTAGCGAGCCGCCGCTGCGGCGTTGGGATGACGACCCTCCGCTTGGCCGGAAAGGGCGTAGTGTTCGGCCGGGTCGACACCTGCTGCTGCCACGTCGGGGTAGGCGGCCAGGTACCAGGCCGGATCAACCTCCGCCATCAACTCCCGCCCGGCCTCCCGCGCGTGGCGAGCCGCCACTGCGGCGTTGGGATGGCGACCCTCCGCTTGGCCATAGCGAAGGTAATGCTCTTTAGGATCCAGGCCCGCCTCCGCTACATCGCGGTTGGTGGCGAGATACCAATTGGTATCGATAGCCTCTTCGTGGTGCGGTGGTCTTGCGGGGTTTGGCCCGCCATCTGTCTCACGCAATCCAGCCATCACCAGCTCATTGCGGGCCTATCGGCCCAATCCTGCCCCGAGATCGAAATTTCTGTGTGTTCTAGAGAGCATCACCCATCTTGTGAGAGACACTAGTTTGCCGCCGAACGATCGGCACACGCAGTCTCGAGTAGCGCGTACAGTAACTGGATAGAAAATCCACCGTGCCGTTTCGGAGGCCTTGCGCCGAGGCGCGCCGGAGCAGCACGTCACGTACGGCCAAGCCAGCATTGCGCATGCGCTGATACGCAATCACGCCTTCCTGTTCGCTGGGTTCGTACTCAAGCCTGCAATCATGTAGCTGCGGGTCGGGTTCAGCGCAGTCTGCCTTCGCAAACAGACGCAGCGCGGACACCACACCCTGCACCGCGCCGGCGCTGTACGTGCTGAGCCCATCCCGGTATGCGGTAACCAACTGAAACTCGGCGTGGTCGTAGCGGGTCGCGAAATCCGCAACCGCAGCGTCCACCGACGCCGGGTTGCCGGCGTCGAAAAGTATAAGCTTGGCGGCCGCACCGAAGAATGAGCATATCCCTGGGTCGTTGACTAGGGTGATATCGATGCCGACCGTCACATCAGCGTCTGGGCCGAAGGCGCGCGCATGCCATGCGTGGATGTCCCGCGCCTCGCGCAGATAGGCGCGGTCGACCTCCGTTAGGCTTCCGTACATGACAAAAACGGCAAGCTCATTGTAGCGCGGCGGGGTAAACCGGCTCGCGGGCGGTGAAATGCGACTTGCTTTAGTGGCAATGGCCGCGTCAATGGCGTCGGTAAGTTTCGCGACCATCTTCTCGGACGAGAAGTCTCGGGCACGTTCGAGCCCTTGGTTCACTAAATCCTTCCGCGCATCGGTTCCGGTCCAGAAGGCCGCGATATCATCAGCGAGCGCCAGGGCGTTGTACGCGTTGCCCATATAGCTCACCGCCGTACCGCAGATCTCTGGCACTGCGGCAGCCGGATTGGCCAAGACAGGTACGCCTAATGCCATAGCATCGACGAGTGGGATTCCGAATCCCTCGTATAGGCTCGGGAACACCATGCCACGGCTTGAGATCACGAGGTCAAGGAGCTTGGCCTCATCCAAGAAACCGTACAGCTCCACAAGATCACTTACGCCAAGGGCATCGGCGACACGACCGAGCCGCTCCTTCTCGGCGGTTTGCCCTGAGGTGTTGGTCAGCGCCAGCGGAACGCTCAGGCCACGCCGCTTGAGGATGGCAATCGCTTGAATCAAGATATCATGATTCTTGTGCGGCCAGGGCACGGCCGGATAGATTAGATAAGGTGCTTCGTTGCCGACCTCTGCGCGCTTGGCCCTCACGGCTTCGACGTCCAAGCCGCTGTCCTCGGCCATGAAGCCGGCCAAGTGGACGACAGAAATACGATCAACCCCGTAGAAGTCTACAAGATTGTCGCGCTCGTACCCGGAGATCGCCACGAGCCAATCCGACCGACCAATTGCGTAGCCGTACTCGGCCAACCGCCCCGCCATCTGTTCCTCGGTGTATAGCCAAGGCATGCGCAGGTGCTGGAGATCGAGAACAAAACCGATTACGGCGATTTTTGGGTCGATAAGCGTCGGCCTTAGGCCGTTCAACGGGTCGACGTAACACTCGCACCAGGACAGGAGTCGCCGCAGGCTAGCGTTGCTGTCGTCTTCAACAACCTCAAAAGTGATAGTTGGGAAGGCCTGAATTAGGCTGCGCCATTGGCGAAGTATTGCAACCCGCAATTGCACACGCCGCGGCAAATGCGCCAGGAGAGCTAGAGCAAGACGGCCGGCACCGCCCGCCCCCTTGTCGCTTGGTAGGAGTCGCACTAGATTTAAAAGCACTCGTGGTCTTGCCGTACCCACAGACGTAGCGGTCATAGTTGGCACCAGGATGCCACCCTCCGGTTTAGCAGCGATGGAACTTCTATCATATAAGCGCTCAGGCGCTCGGACAACCCGTCACTTTGCTTGATACAAGTCCCCGTCAAATCCATTGCTGCCCCATCGCGTCCGCCCGATCTGAGCTCTGCGCGGGTCTCTAAGTCTTCGGTGCTCGATTTGTCAAAGCGGCTTTCGCCGGTGTAAGCCCACGAAAATGCCCTACGTTTGATCACGGAGACCGAATGCCTCTCATGGCAACCGATCGTGTGCTGCACCGGAATTCAAGAGCGCACGAGTTGGACCATGGCATGAGGCGGGCTGAGACGAGGCGCTTCGTTCTCATCTTCGTGACCATTCTGACTGCAGTCTTACCGGCCGAGGCTCTCGATTCCTTCTCGATCACACCGACCCACACGCATCTCGCCAAGTTCAATGCCCTTGCCTCTGGTTCGGCGATGATTCTATCAGGTTTCGCGAGCCCAGGTGATCGTGGTGCTGGTTGCATACTTGTACGAGGCTCGTCCAGCGGTCCCAATGCCGTTCGGGATGGAGCTGGTGTTTGGTGGCAAGCTCCCATAGGTCGCCCAATGGATGTGACCTGCTTCGGCGCCAAGATGGACGGAAAGACCGACGACTCTGTCGCAGTGCAAGCAGCTATCACCGCTGCCACGATGTCGGGCGCGGGTGGCCAAGTCACGATTCCGGGCGGCAGTATCCGAATTGGCGGCGTGGTCTTGCCGAGCAATATCCGCTTGTCAGGGGCGGGGCCGAACGCTACGGCCGTTTTCGCCTCTACGTCGACCGTCGATGTCTTCTTGGTGTCAGATCCATCGAACGTGAGCAACGTCTCTATTGAGGCTTTAGCCGTCTACGGTGAAGCTGGAAGGCGGCAAGCCGGCGGGCGCTACGTGCTGTTCCGGAACTGCACCAACTGCCGTGTCTCAGACTTCTTGTTCTCGGGGGCTTATGTCGGCGTCGAAGTCACCGGACCGAATACGGTCAATGTGGCGCTTGAGCGTGGCCGGTCAGACGGGGCCGCCCTCTATCATTTCGCTGTGTCAGGGGGTACGGATACCTTCCTACGCGGGCTTGTCACGACAGCCGGCAGTAATGACCAATCTAAGTGTGGTATAAGGCTTACCCAGTCTGGCGGCACCTGGATCTCCGACTCGGACATCACTGCGTCCGGCCACGGAACTTGTGTGCAGCCTGGCAGCAATCAGACGGTGAAGTGGACCTTTGTTTCAAACACAGCTTTGGGTGACAGCGGCTCGGGCTACGGTCTCTTCCTCAATCCGACGGGCACCGGAGTGATCTACGGCTTCAGTGCCTCGAACTCGTGGACCTCTGCAAATAAGAGGGCTGGCATCGCGACGCAGTGCGACGAGGGCGGCGTAATTGAGGCCCTGACCCTTAATACACACCGAGCGGTGGCGAACACGCTGGAGGGAATGTTCTTCGCCTGTGGCAACGGCATCCGGATAATTGCTCCGACTGTAGTAGATAACAGCAACCCAAATGGCGGCGGCAAGATCGGACGCAATTCCGGAATTGCGTTTGGTCCGGGCGTATCACACTTCACTGTTAACAGTGGTGAGTTCAGGGCCTTATTCGGAAGCAGGCCTTTTCAAGCGCATGCCGTCCATGTGATGCCAGGTGCTTCAGATTACTACACTATACAGGGCATCGATGGCGTTGGTGGTGCGACCACTGGAATTACTATCCAAGATGACGGGACGGGTTCGCACAAGAATGTGGTAAGTAATTGGTAATTAAACCGGATCTTCCGTATCCCGACGCTGGTCTACGAGCACCGCCGCGCCTGCTTCGCGCTTAAGGTGGCTCGGCGCATCAACAGCATAGGCGTGATTGGGGCTTTGGCCGAGGCGATTTCTCTGTACAATCCATCGGAGTATATCGCTTGCGACAATGCCCCCGAGATGACCTCGAATGTGCTTCGCAATTGTGTCGCCAAAGCTGGCTCGTAGATCCACTACATTGTACCAGGCAACTGCATCGCGGGATCAAGCACCGAATTACTAGCGACAGAGTCACTCTATTCAGGCGGTATGGTAGCTCTGCTGGATCTGCGCGGCAAGGTGCTGCTGAGCCTCTGTGCTCTCCGCAATCGACACTGCCAGGTCAGCCCGCGAGGTACCGTGCGCCAACGCGAATGTCCAAGCCTGTAGCCCGCCCGCATCCGCCTGCCGGCCCAACGCGTTCTCGTACAAGCTCTCCACGAAAGAGTTGTCGTTCTGCCGGCCGGCCAGCTGGCTCAGGTGCGACTGAAACTCGGCCGAGTGCACAAAGCTGTCGGCCAGATCGACCCGGGTTGTGGCGTTGCTGTTCAGCGCACTCGACCAAGCCTGCAAGCCGGCCGCGTCGCCCGTTCGGCCGAGCACGTGTTCATACAGCCCTTCAACGTAAGCCGCGTTACTCTGGCTGGCGTAATGGCCCTGGTACTCAGCCGAGTCGACAAATGCTTGTGCGACGCTGGTGCGGTCAATTCCGCCAGCTAAGGCGCTTGTCCAGCTGTGAAGACCGGCAGCATCTGCGGCTCGGCCGAGTACGTCTTGGTAAAGGCCCCGTACATAGGTGCTGTCGGTCACTGCGCCGTTGTTACTGGCGTACTCGGCCGAACCGAGCATGGCTTGGGCGACGTCGTGAAGCGACATGCCTCCGCTCGTGATCGCGGTAGTCCAACTTTGCAGTCCGCCAGCATCAGGTGCGCGATCGAGCAAACCAAAGTACAGCCGCGCGATCTCATGCGCATGTGCTTCGGACGAGGTGGCGTTGCCGGCGCTCGTAGCGAGGCTTGACCCCGCGACGGCCCCGTACAACCCAGGATCGTGACCATCAGGGGAAGAAACTGTGTCTTGCTTCACGGCAACAGCATGCGGGTCGCTAGAGTATGCACGAATGTAGTCGATGCTGGACGAAATCGAGTTGCCCGAAGCGTCGGATTGCGTCGCCAAATTGGCGAGCATGTACATCGCACTGTGCATGTCCGACGGTGTGGCTTGCGAACCAACAAGCTGACCATCGACGTAGAATTTGATCTGGTCTGCTTCCCAATCAACACCGTAGGTGTGGTATCCTGAAGGATTAGACATTTCACTGTAGACTTGGCGATTTACCTGCCAAGGGATGCCGTTTTGTGGGTCAGTAGTATGAATTGTGCTATAGACACCCGCGTCGTTGGCTCCGTAATGCTCAACCACATCGAGTTCTTGATGACCGCCCGCGTTATTAGGATCAGGCGTTTGCTTGTTGGGCAGCAACCAGAACGCGTCCCAAGCGCCGGGCAATTTCGAGAAGTCGGCTCGAATTTCGAAATATCCGTACGTCTGCGAAAAATTGCCTTGGGTGGTGATCAGGCCCGACTGCCAACTGCCAGGGTAGCCTGATAAAGTCGTATGAGGGGGGGCGGCCGTGATCGTGAGGGCGCCGTTCTTGACGCTGAATGGATCGTAACCGGAGGAAGGGTCTACGAAGGATGACGTTCCGAAGCCGATGTCGGAATTTGCGTCGTAGCGCCACTCTGAGCGGATATCAGCCCATGTCGTCCCAGCACCGGTCTGCGAGATGCTGCGAGCATTGAACTCGTCATCGAAGGTCAGCTTGTAACCAGTTAGATTGATCGATGACATGGATCGCGCCTAACATCCTCGAGCGCACAAAATATATCATCAAGTATTAACAGTTAGTTATTTTCGTCTACTTAAAACGGCACTGTCGGCTCAGCAAGGTTGTCCCGCAGGGTGAGGTTGCACAGTTTGCGACTCGTGACGAGTTAAGCAGCACATCCGCACTCCCTTACCGTAAGAACCTAACTACCGTTCGGACCCATAATGGTGGCGCGAACCGCTTGGGTGTGCTTCACGGCTTCCGTTTGAGGAGCTCATGGATCAGTTCTGGCTAACGGACGAGCAGTTTGCGCGGATCACGCCGCACTTGCCCACCGACACACGGGGCAAGGAGCGCGTAGACGACTGGCGGGTGATCAGCGGCATCGTCCATGTCCTCAAGTCCGGCGGGCGTTGGACGGACGCACCGCGTGAGGTCTACGGGCCGAAGAAGACCCTCTACAACCGCTTCGTACGCTGGGCGGCCAAGGGGGGCTGGGTCGGCTTGTTCGAGATATTGGCGCAAGCTGGTGGGTTGGCCTCTCAGGTGCTGATCGACGCCACTGCCGTGAAGGCGCATCGCTGTGCCGCCGGAGGTAAAGGGAGAGCAGAACCAAGCCATCGGCCGCTCGCGCGGCGGGCGCACGATCAAGATTCACGCCCTCACCGATCGCTTCTGCCGCCCGCTCGCCTTCCTGCTGACCGGCGGGTAGGCCGCCGACTGCAAGGCCGGCGCGCTGCTGCTCGAACGTCTGCCCGCCTGCCGCATCGTGC